>NZ_JAXBLV010000186.1:0-67703 GCF_034097035.1 Gemmata algarum | reverse complement strand
CAGTTACGTGCGGCGCAATCGAGCGTCGGGACGCACACCCGGTGCGGCTACATTGCCGGCCGCACCGGGTGTGCGTCCCGACGCGATAATACCAGGAATGTGGGCAAGCTGCGCGATCCGCTCGAAATAACAAAACGAGTCCGGCACTCGCGTGTCCGGCGGGTCCAAAACCTGTCTTCGCTCATGCCTTTTTCATTTTTCCGCTTGACATCCACGATTCTCGGTAGCTACCAATAATCATTCCTCTTCATACTCGCGGTCGATCGTTCGAAAATCTGGCTCGATTCACCCGCCCGCGCGTCGCCACGCGGTCGGAACTCATTCCCGTCTGGCGACCAGGAACCGCGTATGTGGTTGCTTTCGCCCCGCATTCGACCGCCCTCCTTTCGACGGGCGCTCACGCTCCTCGAGTTGATCGTGGTGGTTGCCATCATCGCAGTTCTCATCGGTCTGCTGCTGCCGGCGGTTCAAAAGGTGCGCGAGGCCGCCGCACGCATGACGTGCGCTAACAACCTCAAACAGATCGGGCTGGCCGTTCACGGCCACCACGACGCGACCGGTCGGTTCCCCCGTGGCGGGATGCACGTGTACCCGTTAGGCGCGCCGTCGAGCGGCGACCCGAGTGCGGCCACCCCGCAGGCCCGCGAAGCGAGTTGGAGCTGGGCTTACTTCATCCTGCCGTACCTCGAGCAGGACAACCTGTACAAGAACGGCGACCCGGCGACCGTCCGGCGCACGCCGGTGAAAGCGTACTACTGTCCGCAGCGGCGGGCGGCGGTGGCGGTGAACGGGGCGGCCAAGATCGACTACGCGTGCAACGCCGGCGGTTCCAGCAGCGGGTACGGGACCGACGGTGTGATCATGAAGACGCACTACGGGACGATCCGGATGGCGGACATCACCGACGGAACGAGTACCACGGTTCTGGTGGGCGAGAAGCGGCTGAACGCGGCGGCGTTCGGAACCAGTACGGACGACAACGAGTCGTACTGCACCCCGGGGTGGAACGGGGACTGGGAGGTGTACCGCACCGGATTCGCCGCCCCGGCGCCCGACTTCTGGAATACGGGGGACACGGTCGCGCCGTCGCACGTGTTCGGCGGGCCGCGGGGGAGCGGGTTCGGTGCCGTGTTTTGCGACGGGTCGGTGCGGTCGATCCGGTACTCGATCACACCCGCCACCTGGACCAGGGCGTGCGTCCGGAACGACAACGAGGTGATCAATACGAGCGAGTTGTGAGTGCCGCGTGAGGTGAGAACCGCCCGACGCTGCTATCAAATCGAACGCGCGCCTGCGACGATACACAACCACGCCCCTCAACCGACGCGGGCGCCCGAGTGTCCTCCCGCGAGGTGCCCGTCATGCCCCCGGAGGAACATAAAGACCTCGTTGCGACCATCAACGACCGGGTGACGTAAATCCTCGAACCGTATGGAATTGTGGTGTCACACGTCGCGGGCACCGGGCGCAACGTTGCCGAATTCACGTCCCGCATCCCGGCGAGCACACCGGCCGACAAGTTGCAGCCTGGAAAGTGGTCCGAACTCGTCCTTTACCTCGACGCGCACGAGTTGCAGCACTACGTCACGAGCACCGAATGTCTGGACACGTTGCCGCGCATCTGGACCCATGTGATTGCGGGATACGCTTCGGAACTGTTCGAGTCGGCCCCGCTGCCCACCGCGGCGGAAGTGGACTGGCGGCCCATCGAGATGCCCCCCCCAAGGACTTCGAAGTGGTCTGAGCCGCACCCACCCATGAATGACCAAGACTCGATCCGAGCACACCCCGCGGCTTGTCCATGTGGAAAGTCACAACTGACTTTCGACGTAAGTTCTGAATCAGCTTGATGAGTGGCCACAATGGCCACAGAATCGTAGCTGTCGCAATCGCTTGTCAGACATTAACTTGCAAGTAACTATCGACAGGAGCTAAAAATGGCATAAGTCGAGCGAAGCGTTGAGGAGGTGCGACGATCAGAGTTGGAATAGAAGTGGTATGACCACAGGCATGAAGGAGCAGGTTCGTTGGGAAAAAATTACAAACAAAGCTATAAAGAAGGACCGGCCGCAAGCTGTCACACTGTCGCCCATTCAGTGTGGCTGCCGCGGCCGGTCTGAAAATACTATAGCCCGCATACCACGGCAGAATCAACCCTTCGAGTCGAAATATTTGGCGCAAAACCGAGCGGCACCAGAAGCTCGGTACCACTTGTACCAATCATGCAACTGCATTCAATCTGTGGCAAATCGTTTCTGAGCAATGCTTTGCGCTAATTTTTGGCATCCACATCGGAGGCTGCGTGGCCCGCTATTGATTTTCGCATCGCAGTTGCCGCATCGCCCGGTCGGGTGCCCAAAATACGTTGGCCCGCGTTCCGAGTTCGCTTTCGGAACGCCGTCGTTCTTGGGAAACCAACTCGCCGGCGCCGGTGTACTACGTCCGATCCAGCCCACGTACCACACTTCCAATCGAGCGGCCGGTCAATGCCGCAACCAAAACCGGTCCGCCGACCTCGAGCGTCTCGTCGAGCCCCCGCGCCGGTACGTCCATTGCCACCGCGAGTTGCGGCAACAGGTCACGCGGCCAGCCGGTCAAGTGGTGCTGGACCGCCTCACTTGGCGTGACACAGTCCGGGCGCACGAACGCCCGGAGCACCAACCGGTCTGCGGTGGTGAGAACGCCGTCGGTAAGGGGCACGCGGAGCAGGTACGCACGCTCGGGGATCAGGTTGTCGTCGCACACCACGGTCACCAGGGCCAGTTCGCGCGACAGAGCGGGATCGATCGCTCGAGCGTCCAGACGCCCCGCGAGCACTTCATGAACGGCCCGGCGGCCGAATTTGCGGAGCTGGGCGTGCGCGTCGAGTACGAAATGGCGAATTTTCACGTGCGGGGAACCTCCATGCGTCCCGACCCGGCGACCGTCCTGGTCGTCCGTCCTGCGCGGCAGGGGACCTTTACTTTAACGCCGGCGCCCGACTCGACCAGAGATGATTCTTGGTGGAGGCTCCGACGGGCGCATCGGAACGGCCCCTTCGCGCGGCTCGCGAACGCCCGGACGGTCTGTCGAGTTGGAACTCAGTTCTGTCGCCGTGAGCACAGGTTTCGTTGCTTAACTGCTCCCGAATAACGCGCCGCGCTCGTTCGCGTGATTCGGGCTACGAGGACCGACCCCGGGTCTGTGGGGCCGGCCCCGCCTGAGCATTTCAATTTCAGAATGAAGCACCAGTCGAGCAAACGTCAAACGGGCAGAGGCTGCGGCGTGACTGCCGCCTGCGGCGCCGGTGGGGAGGATCACCTGCGGTTCTGCTTCTGCATCTGCCGCTCCTCGGAATCGGCTTGGTTCTGCCCCTTGTTCTGGCTCTGGTTCTGCTTCTGCATTTGCCGCTCTTCGGCGTCGGCCTGCTTCTGACTCTTGTTCTGTAAGTCTTCAAGAGCCTTATCGACTTTCGGGGCGGCCGGCGTGTCTCCGCACCCGAGCGGCGCGACCGCGAGGCCACAAATGAGGGCAAACAGTGAACGGCGCATGGCCTTGCTCCTTCCGGTTGGGGTGTGGATCAGTTGTCGAGACCGACGGTTTCACCGCCGTTGCGTGAACACGCAGCCGCCCACGCGTTTGCGGACACGGAGAAGTTCACGTTGCGAACCGACCCGTCGCACAGAACCGCTTGCACGCCGCTGCTGTGCGGCCCACCGAACGACTGGTTCCAGATGGTGACCTGGCCGTTAGAGTCCGTCGAGTTCGGAGCCTGGCTGTCCGGCCGGGGGCGGCGATCGATGGCCCCCAGTTGCGGGTGGTTGTACGTGCCGCCCCCGATGCGCACGACGCACTCGTCCCAGCCGGCGTTGCACCACACCTCGTTGTCGCCCCCGTCGGCCCCGGTGGTGTACCGGCTCGGGTGGAGCCACTTCTCGGCGATGAGGACAGTGTTCGAGGTCCCGTCGGTGATCTGACCGATGGTCATGCGGCCGGTGGTGGTGCGCACCACCACCCCGTCCACCGTACCGGAGCCGTTGTCGGTCGAAGTCGGGCTGGGGGTGCCGTTAGCGAACTGGGTGCCGGCGTTGCCGTTGTAATCGCACCGGGCCGAGCCGTTGACCAGGATCGGCGCCCGGCGGGTCGGGCAGTAGTAGGTCTTCACCGGGGTCGCGTAGAGGGTCGCGCGGCTCACCGTCTTGAACAGGTTGTCCTGCTCGATGTACGGCAGGATGTAGTACCGCCAGTTGAACCCGTCGCGGTTGTCCATCTGGCCGGCGTCGTTCAGCGTGGCGGCGTTCTGGTCGTTCCAGTTGCAGCACGTCTGAAACGGCTGGCCGGTCGGGCGGCCGTCCTGCCCGCCTTGCGGGAAGTTGCCGTGGGTGCTGTGGTGGTTGTGGTACGCCAGACCGATCTGCTTCAGGTTGTTGGAGCACTGCATCCGCGCCGCGGCCTCGCGCACCTTCTGCACGGCCGGCAGCAGCAGCCCGATCAGCACCGCGATGATCGCAATCACAACCAACAACTCGATCAGCGTGAACGCACGCGGAAGGCGGCAGCGAATCATTGGAACGACCTCACATGAGCACCATTGACGGCGAACTCCGAAATGTGGGCGTCACTCGGCCGCTGTTGTCGTAGCAGGCGGTGTGATCGGGTGTAAAGTGTGTCGCAAGCGTGGCGCGGCGGTTTCGACAAGACTTCACGGCACGCTAGCCGTCCGCTCACGGCTCGCACGCGAGGCCTTCATAATGGCTCGCACCACGGGCCGAATGGCCTCACCGGCCGTACATCTGAGCGTGGCCCATTAACGTGACGAGGGGCGGGGCGGAACTATGAGCGCGTGGCTTCGGTCGCTGATTGCGGTCTGCGGGTGCGCCGCGGCGGGGCTCCTCGCCGGGTGTTCGGGAGGCGAGCGGGTGCCGTCACTGCACCCGGTAACGGGCACGCTGGTGCGGGAGGGCAAGTCGGTCGGGGTCGGCGGGCTGCTGTTCGTCCCGGAGCCGGCGACCAACACCCCGTTCACCGTGAATGCGCCCGTGCAGCCGGACGGCACCTTCGCGGCGCAGACGCTGTGGACCGCCCGCGACGGGAAGAGCGAGACCCGGCCCGGCGCGCCGGCGGGCCGGTACCGCGTCGTGTATCATCCGCCGAGCGACGGATCGAAATCCGGACTGGAAGTGAATTTGCCGGATGTCGTAACCGTGGAACCGAACACGGCCGCGCTGCGACTGGCTCTCCCGGCGGAACTGCCGGGTGGGCAGGGAATGGAGCGCGACGACGTGCCGAAAAAATAGCCCGCCGGCGGGCGTCACGCGGTGAAGTTCAGCGCCTTGAGGATCTCGACGCGCGACCCCGTGGCGCACTTCGCGTACCGCTTGTCGAGCTTGCCCGCCCGGCGGAACGCGGCCCGCGATTCGGCCGACTGGCCCATCCGGTCCAGGAGCCACCCGAGCCGGAAGAACGTCACCGCGTCCTTCGCGTCCCGCTCGGTCGCCTCCCGATACGCCGCCGCCGCGCCGGCCAGGTCGCCCTTCTTTTCCAGCACCGCGGCGAGCGTTCGGGGTGCAGCCGCGTCGCTGAGGTCGCGCAGGGCGGCCTCGCGGATCGCTTCGACCGCGCCGCCCAAATCGCCGCTCTTCTGAAGTGCGATCCCCAGGTTGTGGTGCGCCGGCGCGTAATCCGGATCGAGCCGGAGCGCGTCGCGGTAGGCGGCGATCGCGGCGTCGAGTTCGCCTTGGTGGGCCAAAGCGTTCCCCAGGTTGTAGTGCGCGCGGGCGAACGACGGGTCGCACGCGATCGCCCGCCGGTGCGCGGCCAGTTCCTGGTCTGAGGCGCCGAGGTCGTGCAGTATGAGGCCCAGGTTGGAGTGTGCCTTCGCGTACCCGGGCTCGAGTTTGATCGCCTCGCGGTACGACTCGGCCGCCGCCGCGAGCTCGCCCTTCGCGTGCAGCGCGATCCCGAGGTTGTAGCGAACGGTGGCGTCGGTCGGGGCGAACCGGACCGCCTGCCGGTACGCCTCCACCGCCCCGTCCACGTCGCCGCGCTGGCGCAGGGTGATGCCGAGGTTGTTCCACACGGCCGCGTTCTTCGGCCGGAGCGCCAGAGCCGCCCGGCACCACCCCACCCGCTCCCCCGCGGCGTCGGCCGGCGCGGCCCCCGGGGACGCGAGGGCCATCAGCACCAGCAGGCTGTCGGGCTGGCGCTCGTGGGCGGCCCGCAGGATCTGCGTGCGGCGCTCCGGCCGGACGCTCTCCTGCTCGCTCAGCGCGGTCGCGAACTGCGGCGCCAGTTGGAGCGCGTCGGGCTGGCCCGCCAGTCGGGTCAGCCGCTTCGTGTCGCCGGCCCGGATCGCCTCACGCACCCGGCACCGGTACGCGTTGGGGTCGATCGCGCCGAGTAACTCGAGCAGCGCGTCGGACGGCTCCGCGGCGAACCACTGGTCGAGGGTGGCGAGGAGCCGGCGCCCGATCACGGACTCGCGGAGCAGTTTACCGACCACCGCGTGTGTGGTGCCCCCGGGCACGATCCCGTGCCGCCGAAGCGCCTCCGCCCAAGCGGTCACGATCACCGCCCGCGGGGTCAGTTTGTTGTCGCTCACCGTCCACCGCAGGTCCTCAATCCGGTCGAGTTCCTGAAGCGTGGTGAGGTCCGCGCGGGCGCGGGCGAGGCGCGGCCCGAACCCGTCCGCCCCCTCCACGGCCCGCCGCTCGGCCTGCTCAAGGAGGAGGGCCGTGCTGGCGGCGTCGTCATTCTGAAGGGCGGCTTCGCACTGCTTCAGCAGCGCCCCGACCGCGTCCGCGTTCCGGGCCAGTCGCTCGCGCTCGATCCGCAGTTCCACCCCCGCCCGGAACGCCGCGACGCGGTCCGCGACGGCCGCCCCGTCCGCAGGGCGGTCCTCCGGGTTCGGCGAGAGGCACTGCTTCGCCAGTTCCACCAGTTCCGGTTCGGCGCCGCACGCGTCGAGCCGCGCGAGCGCGTCGCCCACGGTGCCCAGGACCGCTTTGGCGCGCACCTCCGCGGTCTTGCCGGTGTACGGCGGGCGACCGGTCAGCACCTCGCACAGGATGCCGCCCAGCGCGAACACGTCCGCGCGCGGCCCGACGGCGGCCCACTCGCCCTGCGCCTGTTCGGGGGGCATGTACTGCGGGGTCCCGAACGCGCTGCCGGCACGGGTCAGCGGGTCGGCGTCGTGCGACAGCTCGATCTCGCTGGCGGGGCCGGTGTCGTCCGGCGCGCCGGACTCGGCGGCGCCCCCTTCGGGCGCGCCCGTGAGCACCTTGGCGAGCCCCCAGTCCATGACCTGGACCTCGCCGAACGCCCCGATCATCACGTTGGCGGGCTTCAAATCGCGGTGAATCACGTTCCGGCTGTGCGCGTACGCGACCGTCTGACAGATCTGCTCGAACACCTGAACGAACCGCGCCTGTTCGTGCCCGGGGGCCGGTCGCTCGCGGAGCCGGTCGCTCAGCGTCTGCCCTTTGATCAGCTTCATCACCAGAAAGGGGCGCCCGTCGGGGAGGGCGCCGAGGTCGTGAACGGGGGGCACGCCGAGGTGCTGAAGTTGCCCGGTAATCTGGGCCTCGTCGAGGAACCGGCGGGTGACGGCCGGGTCGGCCGCGAACCGGCCCTGAATCACCTTGACCGCGACCCGGCGGTTCAGCACGGTGTCGCGTGCTTCATGCACCTCACCCATTCCCCCGCGAGCCAGAACCCCCTGAAGCTCGTACCGGTCGGCACGTGACGGGAACGCAACGGGGGCCGCAGGCGCGTCGGACGTTTGCGGCGCCGTGCGGCTCGGGTCGGGCAGCGAATCGGACACGGGAGCGTCTCCGCCGGGCGTTCCAGTGAACTTAACCGACGTCCCGCGTTCGGGCGACCCCAGGCGGTGCGAGACGGCAAGGCGGGAGGGAGGATCGGATGTGCGTCTGGTGTGGGAGTATCTTGTCGGTTACCAAACCCCTCGGACGTTCGCCCCGATTCTGAACCCGGCCCCACACACCGACTTACCGTAACGGTTCAGGCGGTAACCGGTTCCCCGGGGCCGGGCGCAGGTGGGGCTGGCGAGGTGATGAGTCGGATGACGGCCCGGTTCCGCCCGTCGCTCTTGGCGTCCTTGAGTGCCCGTGCGGACACGTCTCGGAGCTGTTCATACGTCACGGGTACGCCCGCCTCCGCGACCGCCACGCCGAGACTAATCGTCATACGAATCGGGTGACCGTCGTAGACGGTTTGAGCGGCTTCGACGTGGACCCGCAGGCGCTCGGCCAGCGCTTCTGCGCCGGTGAGGTCGGTTCCGGGTGCGAGAACAAGGAACTCTTCACCGCCGACCCGTCCGAGCGAGTCGGTCGTGCGGATCGACGCTTGGAGGACCCCGGCGAGCCACACCAGCACTTGGTCGCCGGCGATCTGCGAAAAGTCTTTGTTCACGCGGCCGAAGTGGTCGGCGTCGATCCAGAGTACCGCCAGTGGTCCGGGCATGCGCCCCCGGCGCTGGATCTCTTTTCGCGCGGCGTCGTCAATGGCACGTCGGTTTGCCAACCCCGTTAGCGGGTCCGTCGCGGCCATCTTTTCGAGGATCTGGTTTGCCTGCTGGAGTTGCCCGAGGGCGTGTTCCAGTTCCTGTGTGCGGGTTTGCACCCGCTGCTCCAGTTCGAGATTCAGCTTACGCAGCTCATCCAGCAGGTGTTCGTGGCTCCGCTCCAAGAGCAAGGCACGGGAGATCGCCCGCAATGTTTGCAGTAAATCCTCCGACCGCCACGGTTTGAGAACGAGACGGTGAACCTGACTGTGGTTGATGGCGTCGACCGCGTCTTGCATCCGGGCCGTACCGGTGATAAGTACGCGAGCGGTGCGGGGGGCCGTTCGGCGTATCCAGTCAAGAAGGGACAGGCCCGTTTCGTCCGGGAGCTGAAGGTCCGAAAGAACGATGTCAACGGACCGCTGTGTCAGAATGGCCCGCGCCTGGACCGCCGTGCAGGCTGTGGTAACGTCAAAATCCCCGCCGAGTTGCGCCGCGAGAACCGCGAGTATCGCGGGGTCGTCGTCGACAACCAGGACCGAGCATTTGTACCGAGTGACGTTCATGAACGGACCCGCTCCCACCGTCGCAGCCGCTCGCGGGAGCACAGCGTGTGTGGAGTGAATTTACGATGACGCCAGTGCCCCCGCCTCGTCACCGGTAAGAATTTAAACGAACGAACTAAAAAAACAGGGCAGGTGAGTTAAGCATTTTACTCCTGTCAAGGCAGCGGCGACCGGCAACATCATGGGAAACTTGGCAGTCGTGAAATGTGAATGGAGTTCGAACGAAGAAAATGCCGATTTTGTTTGTCTTGACGCTTGATAGGCGTGAAAAAACCGCCTACAATCGGGCTGTTTGATGGGGGAAAGTGCCCCGGGATACCATGCGACACACGATGTGCTGCCGCCGGTTCGCCTGAGTGCCCTGCTCGCCTTCACCTTCGCCTTTGTCCTTCTCGCTGCTGCCTTTCGGACGGGCGGCGAGTCGCGCTGTGCGTTTGCGGTGAGGGCGATTGTTCGACGGAATCGCCAACGCCCCGGCCCAATATGTAGTGTGCCGGGCTGGGATCGGCCGATGCTGTTGACCGTCAGGATATTCAGAATCGAGCCGGGGGAATTTTTTTTCCCCTCGCCACAATTCGCGCGAGACTATGCGGCCAGTGTGTCCCTTAAGTAAGCCTCGGCGCAAGACCCGGTAACCGTCCACGAACCTCTTTTGACGTAACAGGAAACGGCGCTATGAAAACTGCCAGGCGGAAGCGATCCGGCCAGTCCGCGAAGGTCGATGACACCGCGCTGACGACTTTCTCCTCGGACCTGCTGACGCCCGAAGAAGAACGCGAACTGCTCACCAGCTTCTGGGACTGCAAGAGCGAACTGGTTCGCGTCCTTCTGCGCCACTACCCGAACGAGCTCCGCGCCGTGCGCCCGCCGCTGGAGCCGTGGCCGATGGCCCAGTTCATCCGCGAGCACTGCACCGAAGACCGGTGCGACGTGATCGCCGTCCGCCGCCTCCGCGACCGTTACGTTCACTACAAGCACCGGCTCGCCAGCGCCAACATCCGGCTCGCGGCCCACGTCGCCAAGCGGTTCCGGCACCATAGCCTCGCTTACAGCGACCTCCTGCAAGAGGCCGTTTGCGGCCTGATGCAGGCGATCGACCGGTTCGACGTCAGCCACGGCACCCGCCTCGCCACTTACGCGACGTGGTGGATCCGTCAGACGCTTCAGATCGCGGTTGCTCGCCAAAGTCACCTCGTGAGCCTGTCGCCCCACCACTTGCAAGAACTGGGCCTTTTGCAGCAGGAATCGGAAGCGTTGGCCCACGGCGGCAAACACCTGCCCAGCCCGCAAGAACTTGCCAGCAGAACCGGCAGCTCGCTCGAACACCTCACGCACCTCCAAACCGCTACCCGCACCCCTGTCAGCCTGAACGCCGTCCTCGACGACGACAGCGATTTCAAGCTGACGGAAGCGATGCCCGACACCGGCACGCTGGTGATGCAGGAGAACAACGAACGCCAGGAAGCGCTCAGCTTCCTGATGGAAAACCTGCGACCGCGTGAGCGCAAGGTGTTGGACCTGCGGTTCGGGCTCACCGGCAACGGGACCCACAGCCTGCGGCAGATCGGTCATCTGCTCCGGATCTCGAAAGAGCGTGTGCGCCAGATCCAGAACCGGGCGCTGGAAAAGCTTAAGGCCAATGCCGAGCGCGTCGGCTGGGAGCCGACTCTGTTGCTTGAGTAGTTGAATTGCTTCTAGCTGAGCAGGCCGCGTAACATCACGAGCCGCCGGACCGATGGTCCGGCGGCTCGCGGCGTTTTGAACAACAGCCCGCTGGAAAAAGGTGCGAGGCTTTTGACGATTCAGGTGCGTTCGCAACGGCAAATATTACCGGCCCACCCGGAGTTAGCCTGGAGCGATTTCTCGGTTGCGAACGGTCGTGTTAAGCCGAAACTTGCCACTTCTCGGTGTCGAAGAAAACCGTCACCACACCATCGGTGTGCGGCAGACCTTCGGTCAAAAGGTTCGCGTGTCGCCCGATGACCACGCTCACCGCCCGTGGGTAACCGGGCTTGTCGCGGAGCTTCGCGAGTAGCGACTGATCCGCGCTGACGGCGTTCGGGTTACTCAGGAACGCGAACGACATCGCACCGAGGCGTTCGTCGGGCGCCCCACGCTCGCCGAGTTTCCAGAAAAGAAGGTCGGGCACCCGCGCGCCGGCATCCGGGTCGGCCTGAATTAAGACGTGCCCCAGCCCGCGGCGGACCGGCTCGGCCTGATCCCACATCCGACGGAACTCGTGGTAAAACTCCATCACGAACGACCGCTCACGCACCTTGCGTGCGGCGGGCGGTTCTTCGGCTTCGTCCGGAGCGTATGCCGTTCCGTGCGCCGCCGCGAACCGCGGGTGCATCAGATTCAGTGCGTCGGTTACAAAGGCAAGAAACGGGTCGGTCACGAAAGTCCCTCATGATCAAAATCGAGGGGCCAAGGCGCCGGGGCGCGAAACGAGTGGGGTTACTCGAACGATTTTAGACGCACGGCCCGCGAAGCAAGCCCGTAGACATCCCCCTCGTGGTGTTGGAACAGAGGGGGATGAGAGCCGTTCTTCACACCTTCACTCCGGCGAGCAGCTCCTTCCACTTTTTCACCCGGACCGCGTCGACCACGCCGTCACGTTTGCCCGCTGCGCACACGGACGTGCGCACCGCGAAGTAATCCGGCGCCACCCCCTTGAGCTGCTTCAGTTGCTCGGGGCGCAGCGAGCCCCCCACCACGACCGTTGTGTACACGCGCTTCAACCCGTCCACGAGCGCGGCGATGTCCTTTGCGGACATGAAGTCGAGGAGCGTTTTGCCGTCCTTGCCCCACGTGTCGAGCAGGAACGCCTTGAACCGGAACCGCTTCGCGAACTTCGCCACTTCGGCCGGCGGCACCGACTTCGCGCGCTCCCAGTCGGCGTAGGCGACCGCGACCATCTCCGTTCCGATGGGCAACTCGCGCCGGGTGTCGAGCAGGTCTTCGCCCCAGCCCGGGGTCGGCGCGTAGCCCGCGAGGCCCCACTTGACATACTGGAGGGGCAGTTCGAGGTGCCAGTGTGCTTCGGTGATGGCGTTCGGGGACCACTCGCCCAGCGCGGCGCTGACGGGCACTTTGCCGTCCACCGCGTCGATGACCGCCGCGACCACTTCCGCTTCCGCCGGCGCCAGCGGGCCTTTCAGCGGCTCCTTCACGTCGATGACGTCCGCTCCGCCTTCCAGGGCCGCCGCCACTTCTGCCGCCGACCGCACGCTGACCAACAGTCCGGGCGTGGTGCTCATAACAGGGTGATTCCTTCCACCGCGAAGAAGAAGATCCGTTCGGGGCGGGCATGATAAGCGATCCGGCTCACATTTTGAAACCCGAACCGGTCCGGCGCTCCGACGCACGGGCGCCCCCGACCTCCGAACCCCACCTGTGGCTGGGTGAATCGAATTTGTTTCGCGCCCCGCGCGAACGTCTGAACTCTGTGGGCGAGTTCTGGAACGGGCGGACGGTGTCCGCCTGCGGAAGCGGTTCAGCGGCGGCGCGAACCGGCTTCGCGGCCCGACCGGCGTTTTGCCAAACCTCGCGGTCTGCTCTACAGACTATTAGCCCCTTACCCCGTCCTCTCGCCCCGCGGCGTGCGGCTCGGCTCCCCAACGTGGCTCCGTGTTATGCCGGTCCGACTGGTCAGTCACGAAGAGCTGCCGCACCCGCTCAACGGGTACCGGCTGATCGAGCGCCTCGGCCGGGGCGGGTTCGGCGAGGTTTGGAAGATCGAGGCGCCGGGCGGCCTGCTCAAGGCCGCCAAGTTCGTGTTCGGCGACCTCGACGCGATGGACGAGGACAGCCGGCCCGCCGAGCAGGAGCTCAAGGCGCTCGAGCGCGTCAAGCTGATCCGCCACCCCTACATCCTGACCCTCGAGCAGTTCCGGGTGATCGACGGGCAGCTCATCATCGTGATGGAGCTGGCCGACCGCAACCTGTGGGACCGGTTCCGCGAGTGCCGAAGCCAGGGGCTGCCCGGCATCCCCCGCGACGAGCTCCTCCGTTACATGGAGGAGGCCGCGGAGGGGCTGGACCTGATGAACAACCACTACCAGATCCAGCACCTCGACGTAAAGCCGCAGAACCTGTTCCTGCTGTTCAACCACGTCAAAGTCGCGGACTTCGGCCTGGCCAAGGTGCTCGAAGGGGTGCGCGCGACGGTGACCGGCGGGGTGACCCCGGTGTACGCCGCGCCGGAGACGTTCGAGGGCTGGGTGTCGCGGTTCTCGGACCAGTACAGCCTCGCCATCGTGTTCCAGGAGCTGCTCACCGGGGCGCGGCCGTTCACCGGCTCGAACACCCGCCAGCTCCTGATGCAGCACATCAACGGCACGCCGGACCTGAGCGCGCTGCCGCTGGCCGACCGCGCCATCGTCGGCCGCGCCCTGTCGAAGCGGCCCGACGACCGGTGGCCCACTTGCACGGACCTGGTTCGCGCGCTGAAGACGAGCGGGCTGCCGCCGCCCCCGCCGACCCCGACCCCGGCGCAAACGCAGCCGGAGCCGCCCGGGCGGCCCAAGCGCCCCGTGCCCGGGTCGGGCGCCCCGACGATGCCGGCCGCGGCCGGCCACGCGCTGGCCGATTCGATCCAGGTGACGCGCATGGCCGGCGGGTCCGGGCAACTGGGCGCCGCGCCCGGACTCACGCCCCCGCCGACGCAGCTCCCGCCCCTGATCAAGCCCGGGGGGAGTCCGGCGTACACGCCGCTGCCCGCGCTGGTGCCGCCGAACCCGTCCAGCGGGCGGCTCGTCTCCCCGGGCTCCGCCGCACAGAACCCGTCCCAGACGCTGAACCGCCCCGTCGTGATGCCGACCGGGCGGATGGGGAGCCTGGGTATCGCGCCGCCGGAGCGGTCCGGGGACGGCGCGCTGTTCCCGGCGCTGGTGGTCGCCCTCGGCCACACGGGGCGGCGGGTGGTCGAGCAACTGAAGCGCATCATCACCGACCGGTACGCGTCCGCCGAGCGGGTGCCGAACGTGCGCATCCTGCACATCGACACGGACCCGGGCGCCGGGGGCGGGGACGCCTCCGACCCCGCCGGGCTGACCGTGCGCGAGGTGATCCCCGCGCGGCTGAACCGGTCCACGCACTACATGCAGCGGGACGGGCTGCCCCCGGTCGAGCAGTGGATGCCGACCGGCTCGCTGTACAAGTTGCCGCGCAACCCCGGGCCGGCCGCCGGGGTGCGGGCGTTCGGCCGGCTCGCGCTGTTCGACCACTACCGCGCCGTCGCCCAGCGGGTGCGCCAGGAGATCGAGACGTTCCTGACCGACGACCCGCTGCTCCAGGCGGACAAGGCCACGAACCTGGGCCTGCGCACCAACCGCCCGCGGGCGTACGTGGTCGCGGGGCTGGCCGGCGGCACCGGGGGCGGCATGTTCCTGGACGTGGCGTACCTGCTGCGCCACGAGCTGCGCCAGGTCGGGTACCTGCGGCCCGAGGTCGTGGGGGTGTTCTTCGTGCCCCGCGCGGAGGTGAGCTCCCCGCGCAACGCGGCCCTGGCGAACACCTACGCGGCGCTCGCCGAGCTGCACCACTTCCAGTCGAAAAGGACCCGCTACCAGACGGTGTTCGACAAGTCCGAGGCCCCGGTCACCGACGGCGAGGCGCCGTTCGCCCGGGTGATGGTCACGCAGCTCCCCAAGAGCGCCGACGCGGGCGCGGCGCACCCGGTCACGGGGGCGGCGGCGCGGGCACTGTTCCACGAGCTGCTCACCCCGACCGGCCGGGTCGCGGACGAGGGCCGCGACGTGTACTCCCGGGCGTACCCGGCCGACGCGCCGACGTGCCAAACGTACGGGCTGTTCCGGCTCAGTTGGCCGCGGCCGGAGGTGCTCGCGGCGGCCACCCGGCGGCTCGCGCAGCGCCAGCTCCAGCGGTGGACCGGGAAGGACGCGGCGCACTTGCGCGAGCACATCGCCGCGTGGCTCGGGCAGCAGTGGGCCGACCGCAACCTGGCGTTCGACGCGGTGGTCGAGGCGCTCCAGGGGGCGGCCCGGGCGGCGCTCCGCGAGGACCCCGAGAAGGTGTTCGACGCGTTCATCGACCCGCTCCGCACCCGCACCCCGTCCGGCGGGCGGATGGACGCCACGTCCGCGTGCGCGGTGCTCGACCAGCTCATCAAACTGGTGGGCAAGCCGGACATCGAGAACGACCCGCAGACGGGCACGCTGCACGCCGCGATGAGCCGGAAGTTCGACGAACTGGTGAAGGAGACCGAGGGGCACGTCTCGGTGATGGCGGCCACCTTCCTGGAGGTGCCGCAGTACCGGCTGCCGGGCGCGGAAGAAGCGGTGCGGCAGATCGCCGAGCGGCTGAAGGGGCAGATCGACGCGCTGGAGGGGGTGCGGGCGGACCTGGACCGCGACGTGCGGACCGCGTACGCCCGGCTGTTCAGCGCGATCGGCAGCCTGGGCGGCACCGGCCTCGGGGCGATGGCGAGCCGCAAGGCGAACGCCGCCGAGGTGCTCGACCACCTGCGCGCGTACCCGCGCAAGCGGCTGCAACTGCACACCCTCGACTTGGCCCTGTCGGTATTCCGCAAGCTGCTGGGGAACGCCCCGGAGTACCTGCGGGAGATCAACTTCTGCCGCTCGACGCTGGGCGAGATGCACGCGGCCCTGGGCGCGGCCGCCGGGCCGGTGGGGTCGCCCGACGCCCCGGGCAAGCTGATCCTGCCGGACGGGTGCAAGAGCCTGGACGACGCGGCCGACCTGTTCCTCGCGGGGGTCGCGCCCGAGGACCTGCTCGCGTTCGACCAGGCGCTCCAGCGGGACATCACCCGGAAGTTCCGCGGGCTGGGCAACGTGTGCCTGAAGCCGCTGGAGAAGGGGCCGCCGCTCCGGGAGCTGCTGCTGAAGAAGGCCCGCGAGTTCCTCGACGCGAAGCTCGACCACTCGGACGCGGCGGCCGTGTTCTTCCGCTCGCGGACCGAGAACGGGACCGCGCAGCCGCTGCTCGGCGAGGCGTTCGAGGAGGCTTCCCCGGAGCTGATCCCGAACGTGTTCCCGCGGCCGTACGAAATGGTGGTGCTCGGCGCCCCGCCCGGACCCGACGGCGACCGGCTCCAGGAGCTGGCGCGGGTGGTGCTACCGGAAACTGAGTTCGTGGGCGCGCCGCTGCCGGACGACATCTGCTTCTACCGCGAGTACCCGCAGTTGAAGCTGGCCGACCTGCCGCAACTGGGGGAGTACGCGCGGGAGGCGTACCAGCAGATGGCCGCCGGCGGCGAGTTCCCACACGCCCGCACCGACGTGCCCTGGCAGCTCCCGATCACGTAACCGGCGGCCGCGTCAAACGCGGCCGCTTTGGTGCCCGAGTGCGCGTTCGCCGCCCGACGTTCCCGTTAGCCCCTTCGATCCACCCAGCCACTCCAACGCCCTCACATTTGATCACGGCGCCCGTGCGTCACTTCCGCGCCGCGGCCTTGCGGTCGTGTCGGTTCTGTGATGAACTACCAGAATGGGCCTGTGCGTCCGTAGGAGTAACCGCATGTTCCGAACCGGGAAGTGGGCCGTTGTGGTCGCGCTCGTCGGCACCTCGGTGTGCGCCGGGGCCGCGCTGACGGCGCAGGAGCGCCCGCCTGCCAACGCGCAACCGGCCGACCTCACAGCCCTGCGCGAGGCCGTTGCTGCCGCCGCCAAGCGCGGCGAGAACGTGGACGAGATCCGTAAGGCACTCGCGGCTCTCGAAAAGGTGTTTCCGGGCGCTAAGCCCGGCGCGGCGCCGCCCGAACTTCAGACCCTGCGCGACGCCGTCGAGGCCGCCGCGCGAAAAGGCGAGAACGTCGAGGCCGTTCAAAAGGAACTCGCGGCCGTCGAAACGGCCGTGACCGGGCGCGCACTCACACCAACCAAGCCGGTTCCGCCGCCGGACCGCCCGAACCCGCCGGTCCCGCTCGAGTTCGACCAAGTTCTACCCGGTCGCGTCGACCCGGAAGCGTTTCAGAAGGCCAACGAGCTCCGAATGAAGGCACTCGAGCTGCTCCTCAAGAACCCGAACGACCCGGAGGCACAAAAGCTGACGGCCGAAGCCAACAGGCTCATGCTCAGGAGCCTGCGTTTGAACCTCAACGAATTCAACGGCCCAGGCGGGCTGATGTTTCCCGAAGTGGATCCGCTCCCGAACCTGGGCCGGATACCCGAGCGGGCTAGGCTCGGCATCCGGTTCGAGGCGCTCTCGCCGCTCGTCGCGGACCAACTGGGACTCGATCCTGACGTGGGCATCGCGGTGGCCGGTGTGGTGCCCGGGTCCCCAGCCGAGCGCGCCGGGTTGAAGGTCCACGACATCGTTCTCCAGTTCGCCGGCAAGCCCGTGAGCGGAAACGCCGACGAGTTCGTCCGTCAGGTGAGCGTGACGAAGGCCGGCGAGAAGATCGACTTGGTAGTGCTCCGCAAGGGCAAGAGGGTCGAAATCAAGGGTGTGGTACTCCCCGCCGCCGACGGTCCGGCGGTCGCGCCCGCACCGCTCCCGGACCGCGCCCCGCGCGTGAGGCCGCTCCCCGCGCCGCCCGTTCCAAAGGTGGCCCCGATCCCCGAGAAGGTTATCGATTGAGGTTCGAGCGGCCGTGAATCAGAACCGCACGTCCAGGCCGACGCTGAAGAGGTGGGTGGTGAAGTCGATCGCGTGCGGGCGCAGCACCGGACCGAGTACGAACATCTCTTGCGCCCGCCGCACGTTGTTCCAGTAGAGGAAACTGTACCCGGCTGTTACGCGGACGTGCTCGGTCGCGCGCCAGTTGACGCGCACCCCGCTCTCGGCCACCACGCCCAGATAGGTCAGACGGTTGCTAACACTCGACTGCGTGACCGGCAGCGCCAGCGCCCCGCCCGCCCCGAGGAGCCGCGACCGCGCGAAGTCGAGCTCACTCACGGTCACCCCGAGCGCCGTCGCGGCGTGCCCTTCGAGCCAGACCGCCCGCCCGCCCGTCGCCGCGTGCAGCCCGAGTTGTGGCCCGTAGAAGTTGTTCCGGGTGCGCACGTCGTCCGCACCGTTGAGCTGCGTGCCGGGCGCGGCGGCGGCGAGGGACGCGGCACTGAAGTTCACGTTCAGCTCGTCGGCGAGGTGCAACTGGCGGTAGCCCGCCAGCAGTTCGATGCGCCCACGGTCGCCGCGCTCGATCGCGCACCGCCAGTTGAGATCACCGCCGGCAAACGTGGTTTGGGCGCTGGCGCTGACCCGCCCCGTTGTCAAACCCGGGAACCCCACGAACGCGGGCACCTGTACCGTCGCCCCGCCCGCGGACACGGACTGCGGGACGTTGATCACTACCGCCCCGTTCGGGATCGTGCGGAGCTGCGAGTTGCCGGTGAACAGCGAGTACAGCCGCAGACCCGCCCCGGTCCGCCGCTCCGGGTCGAGCCACATTCCGACCTCGATCCGCAGCCCGGTGCGCCAGTCGTTGAGGAGCCGCTTCCCGCCGAACAGCGGCACGGTCCCGGCTTGCCCCACGGAACCGGCGAGCGCTCCGGCGCTCGCCGGCCCGGTTGTCACGACCGGGGCGACGCTCGCTCCGCGGGTGCGGCCGATCAGCAGCTCCGCCGACATCCAAGTGGGGAACCCCGGTTCACAGGCGCAGGTGTCGCCCGCCGCGATCGCCCGGAGGTCGTTAGCTGCGGTCGCGTCAGCGAGTGCCGAAGGCGCCGGTGCCGATTCTTGTGCTGCTGCGGGCCGAAAAAACGGATCGGTGAAAGGGTCGTGGCCGGTCGCCGGTAGCTCCATCGCGGAAGAAGACGGTTGCTGCGCGGGGGCGTTTCCGATCGCGGCGCACAGCACCGCTACAGCCGCACACAACCGGTTCCGCATGTTCGCACCTCGGGCGCAGTGTCGATACACCGAACCAATCGGCACAACTAGACCAACTAAATTAAGCGGAACGCTCGCCTATTTGGCGCGCCGTGGGTAATGCGCGAAGTGAGCGAACTTACGCAACTACCAAGTTGATAAGGTGCGCAATCTGCGTCCGCGGCGAAATGAGCCGCACTGTGAGTAGCACTGCTGGCCCAAGACGAAGGCATGGCGCGCGCAAGCTCGATGCAAAGCCCTGCGAAGATTTTGACAGGATGGGCAGGATAAACAGATTTGAAATCGATCGGTCTTTACCCGGTAAAACCTGTTAATATTGTCGAAATCTATCTTTTTAAATCAGAGGCCCACGCGGCCCCAAATAATCGCCTGTCATAATAGCACTCGGCCAGGTTGCTGAGTCATTAACGCCTTGCGCGGGGCGGGCGCGAATCGCGGCGCGGCCCACCGCACCGTCCCGCCCGTGCTTGCACTCGCGCAGCGCATCCGGAACAATAACACCGTCGAGCGTCCTGATACCTGCGCCCCGAGTGCTCCCGATGCCCCAAGATGTCACGTGCCCCGCGTGCCAGGCGACGTTCCCGGTCACCGAGTCGCGCACCGCTTTTACCGTCGCGTGCCCGCACTGCGACGCCGAGATGACCGTCGAGTTCCGCAAACCGGCGGCGCCGCCCGAGCCCGGCCAACCGCGACACGCCCTGCACGTCACCCCCGGCGCACTGCCTGCTCCCGAACTGCCGCGGCCCCGAACGAAAAGAGACATCGACGGCGAAGACGCCGAGCCCCAGCGCGCGAGCGGGTCCGTGGCGATCGTTCTGCTCAGCGGCGGGTGCGGGATGCTGATGGTGCTCGGCGGGCTGGGCCTCACCGCGTGGGTGCTGTTCGGGCTGATCGACACCACGCCCCCGGTCGCCTACAACCGGTCGGGAACGAACCCGCCCCCCATCAACCGGGTGACCCCGCCGAGCAACACGTTCAACCCGCCGAACAACACGTTTACCCCGCCGAGGAATACGTTCGTCCCGCCGAACAATTCGTTCATCCCACCCCAGCCCAAGGACACGTTCGACCTGCGCCCGGTGACCGCGGCGCTGCCGTCGATTACCCCGGCGCCGCTTGACGCTGATCCGGCGACCGTCAAGTTGGAACGGGTGGGTATGGTCGCGGTCGGCGGCGGCGGCCGGTACCTCGTGATGCACCTTCCGGACAAGGGGCAGCTCACCGTGTTCGACACCAGCGCCGGGCAGTTCACCGCGACCGTCCCGGCCGACACCGGCGACGCGCACCTGACCGCCGGGGTCTCAAAGGTCGTGCTGGCCGCGCCGAACGCCCGCATCTTCCGCGTGTATTCGCTCCCCGGCCTGACCAAGGAGTACGATTCGACCGGCCCCGCCGGCATCCGCGGGATGGCAATGGGCTCGCGGACCAACGGGCCGATGGCGACCGTCGAAGTGTTCGGAGAGGTGAAGCTTTGGGACATCGGCGCGGGCGGCATCACGGAAGTCGAAGGCGCGTCCGGCAAACCGGGCGTCCACTGGCACGACCGGTGCCTCCGCGCCGCCCCGGACGGTACCGCCTTCTCGACCTACGACGGGTTTCACAGCAGCCAGAACGCCATCCTGCTGACCACGCAGAACCGCAAGTGGCAGGTCTCGGCCGACATCTACCCGGTCCCGTACCCCGGCGTGGACGGAAACTTCTACGGTAACGGCATCGTGGTCAGTAAGGCGTATCAGGACCAGCGGGTCGGCGGGATCGGTGCGAGCAGCGGCGTGTGGTTCGTGCCGTCCGTGTCGAGCAAAGACTACTTCCTGAAGGTCGCTCCGCAAACCATCGGGTTCGCACCGACCCAACAGAAAACGCTCGCGGTGAGCGTCCACAAAGGGCGTAACTCCGAGGCCACGGCACCGGGCACAACGGTGCTGAGCGACCTGCCCGAGTTCGAGGGGATGGTGGACGCGTTCAGGGGCAACGTGAACGTCGCGTGCGACCAGCACTTCTTCCTGATCCCCCAGGCGAAGTTGTTTATCACAATAACCGCGAAGCGGGACCGGCTCGTGGTGCGACGGATCAACCCGCGTTGAGTACGCGAGCGCGGCTGTTCGGCCCGTCACGCCCCGAACAGCCGCGCGAGCCAACTTCGCCGGATCGGGGCCGGTGGAGGAACGACCACGGGTTCGCCGCGCAGTACGGCGGCGCCACGGACGCACGCGATCTCTTCGGCCCGCCGCCGCCCGATCCACCCCTTGAGGCGCCCGAAGCCGGCCGCCAGTTCCGGCCGGCGGCGGTCGATGCCGTGGCCATCGGAACCGAGTAGGTGAATGAACCCGCCGGTCGCCCAGCGCCGCAGCGCGTCCTCCTCATCTCCCTCGGCCTCTGCGAGCGCCCGGGCCGTCACCTGAATCAGGCACCCGGCCGCGATCCATTCGCCCGTCAGGGTGGGATCGTCGAGCAGTGGGGGATACCGCTCCGCGTGGGCGATAATGAGCCCCACGCCCTCCGGGCGCAGCGCGCCCGCAAGCGGGAGCACGTCGAGAAACCCGTCGTGCGGCATTTCGACCAGGAGCCACTGCCGGTGGTCGCCGACCGACATGAGGGTTCCGGCCCGCCACTCGTCGAGTGTGGCCGCGGAGAGCATGACCTCGCCGGTGGGGTGGACCGACAGCGGGATCTTCTTTTCGCGCAGTGCCACAGCGAGTTGTGTCGCGGCCGAGCGGAGCCGGTCCGCGGTGTTCTCGGGGTAGTCCGGGTTCTGATGTGCGAGTGCGGTTACGTATCTAACGCCTTGGGAAACGAGCGTCCGGCACATCGCGAGTGCGACATCCGGGGTTTCCGGGCCGTCGTCGAGGTCGGCGAGCAAGTGAACGTGAGTATCCGCGAGGGGAGTCATGACGTGTTCGGGGCAAGCGATGTGCCGGCGGGCTCACGCCACTCGCTGAAGATGCTGTGTCGAGCCGTTCACTTCGTGACCTGTGGTGCGGAGCGCTCACGGCACCGCCCGCAGGACCTGCAATTAATCTTGCAGGTAATGGAGACCGGCGAGATTGCTCCAGGCCTGCAAGATTAATTGCAGGTCCTGCGGAAAGCGGTGCTGGAACAGCGCTCCCCGCGACGCATTGCCGGACAAACGCTCGGCTGACGCAACATCGGCCTGCTGCAACGCAGCGAGCTGAACCGGCCCGACACAGAAGGCGCAACGAGCCGGCCCCGGTCGTTCCAACTGGAGCGTCCGGGGCCGGTGAACTCAACTCAAATTACTCGCCGGCCGGGTCCTTGCCGCCGACCCACGGGCCTTCGAGCTTCTGGTAGGCCGGCGGTTGCAGCAGGCTGCCCTTGTCGCCAGCGTTCCAGCCCATGATTTGGTTCGGCTTGCCGCGCTTCTTGCTGCGGGCCTCCCACTGACCGGCCCACGACTGGTCCGCTTCCTTCGGGGCGCGCTTTTCCTTGTCCCAGAACAGCACCTTCCCGTACCGGTAGCTCTGCACGCCCATGTTGACCGTGGCGAACGCCGCGGCGCCGAGTTCCGGGGTGCTGAGCGTCTCGCGCTTGCGCTCGCGGACGCACTGGAGGAAGTTCTCCCACAGGGCGTAAGTGGCGTCACCCTTCTTCGGGTTCTCGAACACGTGAACCGGCTTCTCCTCGCCGTTGGCGGTCTTCGGCTTGGCGGGGCCGCCGGCGATGTTCTGGCCGTACACCGAGAAGCCCTTGATGAAGTCGCCGCCGCCGTCGAACTTGATGGTCGCGAGGTGGCCGCGGATCATCTCGCCGAACTGCACGTCGTTGCACATCGTCGCGCCGACGATGAACTGGCACCCCTCGTCGTAGTCGGCCACCACGGTGGCCACGTCCGGCACGTCGCGGCCGTCGTACTCGAGGTACAGGCCGCCGGCGCCCACCACGCGGGCCGGGAACCGCAGGCCCATGGCCGCGATCATGTGCGTCGTCTGGTGGACGAAGAGGTCCGTGTACATGCCGCCGCCGAACGGCCAGTAGCACCGCCACTGCGCCCAGATGGCGCGGTCGAACGGCTGCGCGTCCGGGGTCGGCCCGAGGGGCTGGCCGTCCACGCTCTGGAACTTGTGCCCGAGCCACATGTCCCAGTCGATGGTCTTCGGCGTCATGTCCTTGGTGAGCGGGTAGTACCGCCACTGGCCGACCGAGCTGTTGCGGAAGTAGCTGGTCTGCCCCTGCATCACCTTACCGATGTTGCCGGCGGCGACGTACTCGTGCGCCGCGAGCCAGGTCGGGTCGGCCATGCTCTGCACGCCGACGGTGACCACCTTGTTGGTCTTCACCGCCGTGTCGACGACCGCGATCGCTTCGGCGATCGTCTTGGTCATCGGCTTCTCCATGTACACATCCTTGCCGGCGTTCATGGCGTCGATCGCCATGCGCGCGTGCCAGTGGTCCGGGGTGGCGATGCACACCAGGTCCACGTCCTTCTGCTCGAGGATCGTGCGGTAGTCCTTGCTGACGTGGTTCTTGTCGGTCTTGTCGAGCCCGCACTTCTCGGCCGACGGGTACAGCCCGCGCCCCTGGATCACGCCCTTGACCGACTGCCCGTCCCACACGTCGCACACCGCGGCCGGCGCGACCGCCTTGCCCTCCTTCTGCATCTGAAGGATGACGCCGATGTGCTGCTGGCACCGGCCGCCGACACCGAGGAAGCCGACCCGCAGCTTCTCGTTGGCGGCCTTGATCCGCGCGTAGCTGGCGGCCGGAAGGGACATCGCGGCCCCGGCCGCGGCGGTGCCGGCGATGAACGCCCGGCGGTTCACGTTCGAGTTCGACATTCGCAGCTCCTGCGGGAGGATTCAGACTACGGACCCGTCACCGGCGATCGGTGCTACCTTCTCAATGGTCACAGGCCCGTCGTCTGGCTCGGAAAATCATCGGTCACGAGTCGGAGAACCCAGGTGCTCACTTCTTTTTCTGCTCGAGCAGCCACGTGTACAGCTCGTCGGTGTCGTAAGCCGCGTCCCACGAGTTGTGCCCGACCTTCGGGTACTCGGTGTACTTGGGGCTGCCGCCGGCCTTCTTGATCGCGTCCACCATTTCGCGCGAGAGGTCCACCTTCACCGCGGTGTCGGCGTCGCCGTGGAACACCCACGTCGGGATGTCCTTGATCTTCTCCGCGTTCTTCACGTTACCGCCGCCACAGATCGGCACGATCGCGGCCCAGCGGTCCGGGTAGGCGGTGGCGATGCTCCACGTCCCGAAGCCGCCCATCGACAGCCCGGTCAGGTACTGGCGCTTCGGATCGGTCTTGTACGCCTTTTGCACCTCGTCGAGCATCGCGAGGGCGCGCTTGGCGTCGTCGGAGGTTGCCTGCCACGTCCGCTTTTCGGACTGCGGGATCACGACAATGAAGGGGAAGTTCTTCTCACGCTTTTTGATCGCCGTGCCGAGACCGACCTCGACCGGCATTTTCTTCCCGCCTTTGGTCTCGCCGGAGCCGTGTAAGAACAGGACCGTCGGGTACTCCTTGGTGCCGTCGTACCCGTGGGGCACGAACACGACGTACGGCGAGGTGGTGCCGTCGGCGTTCTTGAAGGTCTTGTCGACGAACCCGGTTTTCGGTTTGTCATCCGCACGAGTCGGCGCGACCAGAGAGAAAAAGGACACGCAAAGCAGGAACGCGGAGAGGACGCGCATGCGAGGGCCTCCGGTGGGGGGCAGTGTGTTAAAGCCTATCAAACCGACCGCACGGTCGCCAGCAAGAAGGTGAAATGTCAAGTTGCGGGAAGCGTAGGGTCGCGCGCCGTCCTACTCACCACGGCGGCGCAAAAATACTCTTCGCGGCCACGAATGAGGCCTATCTTTGGATAAACCGCTGTGGTGGAATGGATGAACCTGTGAGGATTCACCGATGTCCCGCCCCACCACCCTAAGAGGCTCTACGAAAAAATCACGCTGCGAGGCTGTGATTTGCAGCGATTGGTGCAGAGCCTGAATCTGTTGGCTTCGTAGATTTGGTGAGCCGGCGAAGCAGTATCACTCATATGAGTGATATGTATGATTACCCCTCGCTGGATTCAGACGTGCGCTCGTAATCCTTGGCGTGCCGGCGGCTCTGGATCAGCCACCCGAACGTCCGCTCGACCACCCACCGCTTGCGGATCGGTACGAACCCCTGGGCACCCGGCGGTCGATTCCCGACCTGTAGCGTACACGACAGGTGTTGATCGGCGAACGTGTGCAACTCGTGCCGATGGTACGCCTGATCCACGAAGATGGTCCGGAGCCGGGGTTGCTCGAATCGGGACACCTGGCGAAGCACTCCGATGGCGTCGGCGGCGCTGGCCGCAGTGACTACCACGGCGATCACCAAGCCCAACGTATCGACCAGGATGTGACGCTTGCGCCCGTTGGTTTTCTTGCCCCCGCCGTACCCCCGGTGCCCGCCCGTGGGGGCCGCCTTGACGGTCTGGCTGTCCCGGGCCGCCGCGGCCGGGTGCGGATCGCGCCCGGCCTGCACCCGCACCGCCTCCCGGAGCGCGTCGTTGATCCGCCGCCAGGTGCCGTTCTTGACCCATTTCATGTAGTGGTACGAGACCGAGGACGGAGGCGGGAAGTCGTGCGGCAAGTCGGCCCACTTACAACCGTTGTCGTTGATGTAGAAGACGGCATCAATGATCTCTTTGATGGGGATCGTCTGGCGATGCCCGCGGCCCGCGTTCGGCGGGAACATGAACTCCAGGATCGCCCATTGATCGGCCGTCAGGTCACTGCTATACGACTTGCGTGCTGAAGTATCCGCGCCAAGAATCAATGAATATATATACTAATTTCTCGCACAGCCCCTCAGGCGACTACTCCTTCCGAGCCGTTGCCGCCGCTCCCGAACATCCCCCGCGGGGCGCCAGTGGTGATCGAGGGGCGCGTGCTCGTCCGGCGCTACGGTGTGGCGTTTCATCTCCTGCACAGTTCGCCAGCCGGAGCATCGCCGTGTTCGACCCACGCCTGGGCGCCGTTCTCGTCGCATCACACCACCCAAACTGGCTCGCAGGTCAGGTGTTTGATGTTGATATCCCTCTCCGAACGGCTGGCTAAGAGCAACGCCTCTCGTGACGCCACACGCGGTCTCAAACCGGAACGGTCCGGAGTGGTGCTTTTGGGTCCCTGCGGCATGTGGTGCATGCGGTAGCACATGGCCCTGTGACGGCCCGGGTAAGGGGGGCCGGCTCCCATACGCCGCCTGTGGGCACGAATAAAGCAGCGATGGGCAAATTTTGCCCATCGCGGGGCGAATGTTTACCTCCAAGATAATTCGCCGGCGTGGCGAGTGACCGACAGGCGCCGAACTGGTACCTCGGGACATGCGGGTGCGACTCACGCTGCCGGCTCTTCGATTCCTGTACCCCATTACCGATCCGTCCGTGCGGCGCAAATGCACCGCCTCAAAGCGGCCCAATTCATTCCTATTTCCGTTTGGACGGTGGCATAACGCCATTTCAATCTATATTCTTTCAACTCCACAAATTGCCCGCCCTCGCCGCAGGTTGCGGTGTCCACTGGTGCCGAAATGACCGAGTTTGCCGAAGCTCGCAAGGTGGCCGCGTTGCTCGCCGCCGTGGCCGAGCCGACCCGACTGCGTGTCCTGTGGCAGTTGGCGAAAGGCCCCGAACACGTCGGGAACCTCGCAGAATTAGTGAAAATTAAGATGGTTAACATGTCGCACCACCTCGGGGTAATGCGGCAAGCCGGTGTGCTGGAAGACGAGAAGGACGGGCGCCGGGTGATTTACCGGCTGCGGCCGGACATCTTCACCCCGGGGACCACGCCCGATGTACTCGGCGTGCTGATGCTCGGCAGCTTCCGGGTGGTGCTCCGGGCCAAACCCGAGGCGCCGCCGGTGTCGGCGACCGCCGCCGCCGCCAAAACCCGCCGGAAGGCCGCCAAGAAGTGAAGGCGTGGCGACCGGCGGTCGGCACCGCGGTCACTAAGATGTGGGGATGGACACCTCGGCTCCGCAGGACGCGCTGTCTCGCCCGCTCGGGCGGCAGGTGCTCGTCCTTGCTCTGCCCGCACTTGCACAGCAATACCTGCACCTCGTCGTGCAGCTCTCGGACCAGTTTCTCGTGGGACGGTTTCAGGTATCCGATCCGGCCGCCCGGGTCGGGTACCTGTCTGCGCTGAACACGGCCGGGTACCTGTACTGGTTCGTGTCGAGCTACACCGTTTTAGTGAGCGTCGGGAGCACCGCGCTCGTGGCCCGGTTCGTCGGGGCGCGGGACTTTGCGCTCGCGAACCGGGCCGCGGGCCAGTCGGTCGTTTTGGCCGTTGTGTTCGGTGTTGCGGGTGCGGTTGCGGCGCTGGTGGGGCTGCCGGACCTGATCCGCACCCTGAAACTCGAGGGCGACGCGGCGCGGGTGTGCGTCGAGTTCCTGACGCCCCTGGCGGCCCTTCTCGCGTTCCAAATCACCGAGTCCGCGTGTGCCGCGTGCCTCGCGGGCGCCGGGGACACGCGCACCGGGCTGAAGGTCCTCGGGCTCGTGGCCGTACTGAACGTGCCGCTAGCGTGGGGGCTGTGCTTCGGGTTCGGGCCGTTCCGGGGCTTCGGGTTCATCGGGATCGCGCTGGGCACGGGGCTGAGTCACGTCATCGGGTGCGTCACACTCCTCGTCATCCTCGCGCGCGGCCGGTCGGGGCTGAAACTGCACCTCACCAACTTGGTGCCTGATACCGGCCTGATCCGGCGGCTGCTTTGGGTCAGCGTTCCCGCCGCGATCGACAGCCTGTCGGCCGCGTTCTGCCAGTTGTGGTTCCTCAGCATCGTGAACCGGCTCGGCGACACCGCCGCGTCCGCGCACGGGATCGCGCTGCGCTGGGAAGCCCTTGGCTTCCTCTCCGGCGCGGCGTTCGGCACCGCTGCAATGACGCTGGTGGGGCAGAACCTGGGCGCCCGTACCCCCGACCGCGCCGCCCGGAGCGTGTGGGTGGCGTTCGCGCTCGGCGGGGGGCTCATGTGCTGCATGGGCGTGCTGTTCGTGCTCCTGGCGGAACCGATGTTCAAGGTGTTTTGTCCGGACGCCGACTTGCAACCCGTCGTTGACGCCGGGGTGCCGGCGCTGCGGCTGATCGCGTGCGCGATGCCGGCCCTGGCGAGCCAGATCATTTTCACCGCCGCGCTGCGCGGGGCGGGCGACTCGCGGGTGCCGGTGCTGTTCAGTTGGCTCGGGTTCCTGGGGGTGCGGATCCCGCTGGCGTACCTGATGACCGCCCCGCAGGTGGGCCTCGGCCCGCTCGGAACGGTTCGCGGTGGGGACATGGGGCTGCTGGGCGCGTGGGTCGCGATGTGCGCCGACCTGTGGCTGCGGGGGACGTTTTTCGCACTGCGGTTCGCGAGCGGCAAGTGGAAAAAGATCGAAGTGTGAGCGGTTCGGCTGCCACCGCCGATTCGGCCGCATGTATTTATATCTTTGTTATAATTCGCTTGCGTTCACGCCCCTTGGTGCGTCGGTGCGGCGTGTGGCGCGGGTACAAGCCCGTCAACGACCGGGGCGCACCCGTTACCTTGAAGGGTTTGGCCCTTTCGCGCCTCGCGTGCTGCGATGCTCCAACTCCTGCCGTCCAGTCAGTCCCACTACACGGTCGCGTTCCCGCCGGACGGGCGCTGGCTGGCGGCAGGTGGTCTCGGCTCCGCTGTTGATTTCTGGGATCTGCACGCGCCGTCGCTCCCCTCGCGGCGGGTCGGCCCGTTTTCGGCGGCGGTGATCCGGGTGCCGTTCACCCTGGCCGGCCGATTCGTGCTGGTGGCCACCGAGAGCGCGTTCGTTTTCGAGTTCTCGAGCGCGGGCGCCCCCTGGTCGCTTGAAGGCGAACTCCCGCGGGCGAGCCGGGCGGTCGGCTCGCCCGACGGTAGCAGCTTGGCCACGGTCGGGGCGATTGTGACCCTTTGGCCTGCGCGGCACTGCTCCGGTCGTGGCGCGGCACGACATTTTCAAAGCAAGTGCCGCCGCATTTACGGGGGACGCGAGTCTTTTGGTGGCGAACGGGTAGGGAACTACGGTGTTGCCGGAATCAGGGGGCTCGGTGGCCGGCGGGATCGCTGGTTCGGTGGCCGTATGGGACACGACCGACACTGGCCCGCCGCTGCGCACGTTTCACTGGGGCGTCGGCCCGGTGTACGCTGTGGCGTTCGATCAGAACGGGCCGTGCGCTGCGGCGGCCGGTCATGCCGGCGCGCTCGTTTGGGACGTGGACGACTGAGCCCGATTCGGGCCGCGGCCCTGGCGCGGGGGCGCGGTGCGAGTTATGGTTCCCGGGTAGGGGAAGGGTATGCTCGTCCTGAAAACGGCTTCCGCGGAGGTGCTCGACCTGGCGTTCAGCCCGGACAGCCGCGCCATCGCCGCCGCTGTGGACGGGGCGCACGTGTTCCTCTGGAACCTCGACTCCCCCAACATCGCGCCGGTGCGCCTGGGCCTGGGAGGGAAGTACCGGGCCGGGGGGCTGCGGTTCTCCGCTACCGGGCGCCGGCTGGAGTGGCAGCTCGCCGACGGCTGCCGGGCCTACGACCGTGACGAGCGCGACGCGACCAACGAGTACCCGTCGTTCCTGACCAAAGCCACGGTCTGGAAGGTCGGCCCCGCCGGCGACCGGATCGTTTCGAGCCACGGGATGCCGGACCACTTCCTCGCCGGGTGGCAGTTCAAAGATGGGGAATGGGTCCGCCAGTGGGCGCTGTCCACGCTCCACTTGTCCGTCGAGAGCGTGACCATCTCACCGGCGGGAGACCGGTTCGCGATGCTGACCCGTCCGGCGTCCCCGGGGCGCTGGTGGGACCAGCCGATGCGCCTGGAGGTGCGGGACCTCCCCACGTCGGCGAGCCGCAGCGATGGGACGTACCCGTACAGCTACGCGGGGAAGCTGTGGTTCAGCCCGACCGGCGCGGCCGTGGTCGGCATTCACGGGATGACGCTGCTCTCCTGGTCACTGCCCGCCGGCGGCGGCCCGCGGCTGGCGCGCAACGACAACCGCAAGCATTTCACCGCCCTTGCGTACCACCCGAACGGCCGGCGCCTGTTCGTGACGAGCAACGACGAAACGGTCAACGAGTTCGATGCCGACACCCTCGAACGTACGAACCGCTACACCTGGCAACTCGACCGGCTGAGCGCGATCGCGGTCAGCCCGGACGGCACACTCGCCGCGGCCGGCGCCGCTACCGGCGACGTGGTGGTGTGGGATCTGGAGTAATGCGGAACCCGGAATTGAAGGTTGCAAGGCCCAGAACGGGTGCGCACGCGTTCCGCTCCGCGTGCCGAATTACTTCTTCCGCCACACTTGGTCGGCGGTGAGGCCGAGGCGGGCCATCGTGGGCCGGATCGCGGCGTAGAACCGCTTGGCGTCCACGGGGTAGCCGGCGGTCGGGGCGAGGCCCGGCACGCGCGCGGCCCAAAAACGATTGAACTGCCGCATACACAGCTCGCGCAGGTACTTGCACAGCATCGACGCGAGCGCGACCGCCACGCTGTCGCCGTCCGCCCGGGGGCGAAACACGACCGTTATGGGGCGCGACAGGTTCTCGACCCGGTAGCGACTCTCCGCCGCGCCCTCGCGCTCCGTGACCACCCACCCGGTCGGGAGCGACGCCTGCACGATGGCCGAATAGAAGTTCCGCCCGCCCTGCTTGTCGCACAGGATGAGGAGCGGTTCGCCGTCGTCCGGGATGGCGGCCGTCACCGACTCGATCAGGTCGATCAGCCCGCAGCTCAGCACCGTGGCCTTCGAGCCGGACCCGTCTACGATCTGGTTGAACCGGAGCGTCGGTACGATGCGATAGTCGCCGGTCCAGTTGCCGTTTAAGGCCGTGCGCAGCGGTTCGGAGACGGCCCATTCGGTTTCCGCGTCGATGTGCAACGGCAGGAGGTCGTCGCCGTCGAACCAGAACTCCGCGCGCAGGTGCTCGCCCCAGAGCGGCAATTCGTCCCCGTGCCAGAAGTAGTCGTGAACGCGGGTCGGTTCGGCGCCCGAAATGGCCCACACACCGCGCTCAAGGGCCTCGATACCGCCGCGGGTGTACACCTTCTTGGAATCGTCGATCAGAACCCGCCCGTCGGGCTTTTCGTGCGCCCGCCGCACCACCGATTTGAGCGTGTCCCAACCGGCCGGGTCGCTCTTGGGCAGGCGCAGCGCGATGGCGGCCTGCACCAGCGGACCGAGGTTCGGCCCGTACCCGGCCTCGTCGATTCCCACCACCCAGAGCATCAGAAGGACCTCTCCGCCCCTCCAAACGTGAAGGGCTTCAAAACCACCGCGCGCGGTTCCACCACCGGTCGCAAGATTGCCCGCCCGCGGTTCCGTCCCGGGGCGGTTCCCCGCCTCCTCTTTTTAGGAGAGGGGTTGGGGGGAGGGCTTCTTCGCGCGTATGGTAACCGCATCCGCACCCGCAGGGGACCTCGAATGCTGGCCGACAACCTCTTCCTCAAGATCATCGACAAACGCATCCCCGCGAAAATCGCCCACGAGGACGATTTGTGCCTCGCGTTCCACGACATCATGCCGCAGGCGCCGGTCCACGTTCTGATCATCCCCAAGAAGGTGATCCGCACGCACGCGGACATCGCGCCCGAAGACCAGGCCCTCATCGGGCACCTGCACCTGATCGCGGCCAAACTGGCGAGGGAACTCGGGCTGGTGCAGGGGTACCGGCTCGTGATCAACTGCGACGAGCACGGCGGGCAAACCGTGCCCCACCTGCACATGCACCTGCTCGGCGGGCGCGACATGACTTGGCCCCCCGGTTGAACATGAACACATCTGACCTGCAAACGGTACTGTCCGCGCGCCTTGCGGCGGTCAAAGGGCGCATCGCGGAGGCGTGCCGGCGCGCCGGGCGCACTGCCGATAGCGTTACACTTGTCGCGGTCACCAAAACGGTATCACCGACGGTGGCCGCGCTGGTGCCGCCGCTCGGGGTACGTGCCCTCGGCGAGAGCCGCCCGCAAGAGTTGTGGCGCAAAGCGGAGGCGGTCGCCGGCGCGGACTGGCACCTGATTGGGCACCTTCAGCGGAACAAGATCGATCGCACGGTCCCGCTGGTGTCGTTGGTCCACTCGGTTGACAGCGTGCGCGTGCTGGACGCCCTGAGCGCGTTCGGCCGGAAGCGCGGGGCGCCGGTCGCGGTGCTGCTCGAGGTGAACTGCAGCGGCGAGGAGAGCAAGGGCGGGTTCGCCCCGGCCGACGTGCCCGCACTCGGCGACACACTCGCGGGGCTCGGCGGGGTGGACGTGCGCGGGCTAATGACCATGGCCGCCTACTCGGACGACCCCGCATCGGCGCGGCCGACGTTCGCGCGGCTGCGGGAGCTGCGCGACCAGCTCCGGACCCGCACCGGGCTTGCGCTGAACGAGCTGTCGATGGGCATGAGCAACGACTTCGAGATTGGCGTGGAGGAGGGCGCGACCCTGGTCCGCGTCGGCACCACACTGTTCGAGGGACTCAGCGAAGAGAGATCGTAGCCGCAAGAACGAAGGCAGCAGAGGATTGGCCGCAAAAAAGCACAAAAAGCACAAAAGGGAACCAAGAACGAAAACAAGAGAGTGGGTTCAACACAACTATTCTGTATTCGTTTTCGGTTTCCTTTTGTGCTTTTTGTGCTTTTTTGCGGCCAATCCTCTGCTGCTTTACTTCTCCTTCTTTGGCGGTTCCTTTGCCTTCTGTTCCAACAAGTACGCGAGCAGGTCGTAGAACTCGCTCTCCGGGAGCACGTCGGCGAAGTTGGCCGGCATCGCGGAGAGCAGCGTCTCGCGGTTCTCCGCGACATCCTTCAGTGGAATGCGTTTTTCCTTCCCCTCCGGATCCGCGACGACCAGCACCTCGCCCTCGGCACGCAGCACCAGCGCCGTAATGGTGCGGTCGTCGGTCGTGGTGATTGAGCGCGCCCGGAACGCCTGGTCCACGTTGCGGTTCGGGTCGAGCACGTCTTCGAGCAGACGCTCGGCCCCGCGGACGCCGATACCGTCGAGTTGCGGCGCGATCTTCCCGCCGGCGTCGCCGATCTTGTGGCACGCGGCACAGTGCTTGGCGAACAGCTTCGCGCCTTCCTTCGAGTCCCCCTTTGCCCGCGCGAAGCCGGTCGCGCGGGCCTTCAACACGGTTGCGATCCGCTGGTCCGCGGGCGGGATGTTCTTGGTGAGGTCGGCAACCTGTTTGTCCCACCCAGGCAGGTTCGACGACTTGAGCCGCTCCAGAATCGCCTTCTCCTGAAGGAGTCGTTGCGGGGCCTTGCCGTCCTTGACGGCCGCGAAGAGTACGCCCGCTCCCTCTTTCGTGCTGGCGAGGCTCAGGCCGATCTGCACCGCGACGCGGTACGGGGCGTCCTTGAGGGCGTCACGGGCCACGGACTGCGCGTCCTTCGAGTTCGACGCTGCCAGCGCGAGCAGGCACCCGACCCGGACCGCCTCGGGGGTGTTGGCGTCGGCGAGTTGCTTGCGGATCGCTTCGACCGCGTCCGCCGGAACGTACTTCAACAGTGACTCGGCCGCGCCGATGCGCACCTCATCGGGCGAGTTCGTGGAGAGCGTGGTTGCGAGAGTGTTGACGGCGTCCGGCGTGAGCTTGAGCGTACCGGCGCCGACGGCGGGCAGTGCGTTTAGCACCCGCAGCCCCCACGCAACGCTCTTGGCGTCCGTAAGTGCTTTCTGTGCGTTCCGGAACAGATCGATGGTGGCCGCCGCGTTGAGCTTGGCGCCGCGAGCCTGCACCCCGCGGAACCCGGCCAGTATTGCGTCCGCGTTCGCCTGCTCGGCGAGTGCCGCGAAGAGCACCGTTTCGAACGCGCCCCCGCCGTGCCGCGTGATGTGCTCGGCCGCGGCCGGCAACCGCTCCGCCGGGAGCTTTTTCTCACACAGTTGCACGGTCAGGTACTTCGCGGCCTCGAACTGAGGGATCGCGAGGGCGACATCGGCGTAGGTCGCGTCGTACCCGTCCGGCCACGCCTTCGGGTTGTCGCGCAGACAGTTCCGGAGTGCGATCCGCGCCGCCTGGCGCAGGAGCGTATCGTCCGCGGGGCACTTCGCGAGCACCTCGACCAGCGGCTTGATGTGCTCGGCCTTCGCCCCCCAACCCATCCACTCCGCGGCAGCCCGGAGCACGTGCGCGTCGGCCCTTTCCAACCGGGGCTGCTGACGCCGTGATTGCTCGCTGTTGGGGTGCTCACGGACCCACTCGTCGTGCGCCCGCCGCGCCCGCAATGCGTGCGAGGCCAGGAGCGACGAGTCGCGCCTGGGTTCTGCCTTTTCTGGCGCCTGCCCGTGCCGCCATGCGCGCGCCGCGTCCACCCACAGCCGGTGAGCTTGGTACACGTCCGAGCCGTCTGAGACGGGTTTTGCGTTCACGTCGCGGGCGATGAGCTGGTTCGTTGCCGCGAGCCGCACCGCGAGGTTCGAGTGCCCGAGCAGCTTGTCTATCGCTTCGGGCTTCTCCGTCGTGAGGTCCGTGTACGCGAACTTCGGCGCCGGTGCTTTGCCGTCGGTACCTTTCCACACGATGCGCCAGATGCGCCCGCGGTCCTTGTCGCGCCGGGGGTCCTTCAGGTCCACTTCGTAGTGCCCGATGATCTTGTTGTAAAAGTCGGCGACGTACAGCGCGCCGTCCGGCCCGAGCTTGATGTCCACGGGGCGGAACCACCGGTCCGTGCTCGTCAGGAAGTCGGGCCGCTCCTGCGCCACCGGGGTCGAGCCCTTCCACACGATCTTGTCGGCGCTGATGCAGTTGCTCACCACGTCGCCGAGCAGCATCACGTCCTTGTATTCCTTCGGAAAGTGGTCCGCGTCGTACCACACGAGCCCGCACAGGCCGGTGCTCTTGTGCGGGTGCGCGGTGACGTGCGGGGTGAAGCCCAGCCCGTCGTGCGGCTTGCCGAAGCTCTCGTAGTACGCCCCGGGGACGAGTTGCGTGATGGGCTTCGAGTGGCAGTCCGCGGTGTAGAGGTTGAACCACGGGTCCACCGCCATCCCGAACGGGTTCACCTGCCCGCGGGTCCAGGTTTCGAGGCGCGAGCCGTCCGGGCGGAACCGGAACGTGTTCCCGGACTGCATCTGGATCTCGTGCCCGTCCTTGCCCCTCACCTTGCTGTCGTTGTTGAACCCGTGGCACGCGTACACCCAGCCGTCCGGCATGAGGGTGTACGAGTTGTACATGCCGTGCGTGTCGCGGAACCCGAACCCGCTGAACAGCACCTCGGACTTGTCGGCTTTGCCGTCGCCGTCGGTGTCGGTGTACTTGCGGATCTCGCCGATGCTCGACACGATGCAGCTCTTACAGTCCGGGAGCGGCAGAATCCCGATGGGGATGTTCAGGTCGCTGGCGAACGTCTGAACCTTGCGGGCCTTCCCGGTCTCGGGGTCGAAGTCGGACAGGACAAACAGCTTGTCGGTGGCTTTCGCGTTCGCGGGCGGGAACGGGTAGTGGTACGACGATGTCACCCACATCCGGCCCTTGGCGTCGAAGGCCAGTTGCATGGGCTTCTGGATGTCCGGCTCGCTCGCGACGAGCTGGACATCGAACCCCGGCGGCACGGTGAACTGTTTCCGCTCCTCGGCCGGCGAAAGCGGGTCGGTCGGCGCCATCAGGTGGGGCGGCAGATCGGGCGGCTTGGGCTGCGCGGTCAGGCGGGCGGGACAGGTGAGTCCCCCGAGTGCGACGAGCGCGAAGGAGATGGCGGTCCGCATGCGCGGGCCTCCGGCGGGAGGGAAGGCGGGCAAAAAAGCGAGCGCTGATTAAACCACGACGCGGTACGGTGGGCAACGCAGAAGCACCGGAACCCCGCCCCGCACCCTTCGTCGGAAGGGTGCGGGGCGGGGTTCCGGTGCCGTCGTCGGGCGCCGCCACACGACGGCTACCCTTGGGGCCACTTCGTCATCATTCAGCGGGCGACTTCTGCTGCCCGGCTCGCGCGGACCAGGTCCGCCAGCGCGTCGGCGCTCAGGCCGATGTCCGCGAGCAGCTCGTTCCGCTCGCCGTGCTCGATGAACCGGTCCGGGATGCCGCGGCGCACGACGTTCCGCGTGTCGAGGCCGGCCGCGTTGGCCGCCTCCAGCACCGCGGAGCCGAACCCGCCCTCAACGGTCCCTTCCTCCACCGTCACGACCAGCGGGAGCGCGTCCACCGCGCGGAGGATGGTGTCCTTGTCGAGCGGCTTCACGAATCGGGCGTTGACTACGCCCATGTGGATGCCCTCCGCCTTCAGCTTCTTCGCGGCGGCCACGCAGTTGGAGAGGAGGGTGCCGAACGCGACGAAGCAGCCGTCCTCGCCCCACTCGATCACCTCGGCCTTGCCCAGCTCGATCGGCGCCACCGGCTCGGCGCGCTCCATCGTCTCCAGGTTGGCCTTCGGGTACCGCACCGAGATCGGCCCGGTGTGCTGCAGCGCGAACTTGACCATCGGCGCCACGTCGGCCTCGTCGCCGGGGGCCATGCTCACCATGTTCGGGAACAGTCGCATGTACGGCACGTCGAACACGCCGTGGTGCGTCGGGCCGTCCGGGCCGGTCAGGCCGGCGCGGTCCATCAGGAAGGTGACGTGCAGGTTCTGGAGGCACACTTCCTGGAAGATCTGGTCGAAGCTGCGCTGCAGGAACGTGCTGTAGATGTCCACCACCGGGTTGGCGCCGGACTTCGCCATCCCGGCCGCGAACGCGACCGCGTGGCTCTCGCAGATGCCCACGTCGTGGAAGCGCTCCGGGAAGTCCTCGCGCACCTTCTCCAGCTTGTTCCCCTGGCACATCGCGGCGGTCATCACCGCGATCGTGGGGTCGTCCTGCATCGCCTGGTGGAGCGCGAAGCTGACCGCGTCGGTGTACGCCTTCGCGCCGCCCTTTTTGAACGACACGATCGCGCGGTCCGGGCCGACCTCCGCGAACACCGGCGGGGTGTGGTACGTCACCGGGTCCTCGGCCGCCTGCGGCACCCCGTGCCCCTTGTTGGTGAGCACGTGCAGCAGGATCGGCCCCTTCTGCCCCTTGAGGTCCTTGAGGATCTTGCGCAGCGCCGGCAGGTCGTGCCCGTCCACCGGCCCGAAGTAGCGGAACCCGAGCTCCTCGAACAGCATCCCGTCCTTGATCCACGCCTTCAGCCCGTCGCGCATCGCCTCCAGCGACGCCCGGGCCGTCTCCCCGATGAGCGGGACGTGGTCCAGGATCTGGTTGATGCGCCGCTTGCCGCCCTGGTAGAGGCCGGTCATCCGGCACTGGTCGAAGTACTTCGCCACCCCGCCGGTCCGCGGGCAGATCGACATCTTGTTGTCGTTCAGGATCACCAGCGTGTTCTGGCCCATCCCGCCGATGTTGTTGAGCGCCTCGAACACGATCCCCGACGGGAACGCGCCGTCGCCGATCACCGCGACCGCGTGGTTGTCGGTGCGGCCCATCAGCTCGTCGCCGGCCTTGAGCCCGGACGCGGTTGAGACGCTGCACCCGGCGTGGCCGGTCATGAACAGGTCGTACTCGCTCTCGCCGGGGTGCGGGAACCCCATCAGCCCGCCCTTGGTGCGGATCGTGTGGAACTGCTCGTACCGGCCGGTGATGAGCTTCTGCGGGTAGATCTGGTGCCCGGTGTCCCAGATGAGCCGGTCCTTGTCCTTCGAGAAGTCGAAGGCGAGGTGGAGGGCCACCGTCAGCTCGACCACCCCGAGGTTGCTGGCGAAGTGCGCGGGCCGCGTGGTGAGCACGCGGATCAGCTCGTCGCGGATCTCGTGAGTGAGCTGCTGCAACTGCTCGTCCGAGAGCGCGTGCAGGTCGGCCGGGGATTTGATCTGCGGCAACAGTTGCGTCGTCATGTCGTTCCCCCGGGAAGCGGTGGGGAGTGACCCGAGAGGAGCGAGGGGCGGGGGGCGAAGGCCGGCACCAGCGGGTGCGCCTTCACCCCTCAACCCTCACGTTCCGGCCCTCACTCTCCACTCCCCACTCCCCACTCCTTACTTCTCTCGAGTCACCACGTACCGGGCCAGGTCCGCGAGCGGCTCGCTGCCGAGTCGTTCGGCGGCGGCGACCGCGAGCTGGCCCAACTCGGCTGCCCGCCGCCGGGACGCCTCGGTGCCGAGGAGCCCCGGGTAGGTCAGCTTCCCGCGGGCGGCGTCTTTGCCCACCCGCTTGCCGGCCTTGTCGGCCGTGCTCTCGACGTCCAGCAGGTCGTCGGTCACTTGAAACGCCAGCCCGAACGCGTCCGCGTAATCGTCCGCCGCCTTCAGCGCCTCCGGGCAGGCGCCCGCGGGCCGCTCGGCCTGCGCCGCGAACACCCCCAGCCGCAGCGACGAGCGGAACAGCGCGCCGGTCTTGCGCCGGTGGATGTCTTCGAGCCGCTCGACCCCTTGAAGGGCGGTCGGACCGGCGGGCACGCGGCCTTCGGCTTCGAGGTCGAGCGTCTGCCCGCCGACCATGCCCACCGCCCCGGCGCCCCGCGCCAGCTCCGCACAACTAACCGCAGCGGTCCGGGGCGCGTAACCCGCACACACGACCTCGAACGCGCCCGTCAGCAGCGCGTCGCCCGCGAGGATCGCGAGCGCCTCGCCGAACCTCTTGTGGCACGTCGGCTGCCCGCGGCGCAGGTCGTCGTCGTCCATCGCCGGCAGGTCGTCGTGGATCAGCGAGTACGTGTGAATCATCTCCACCGCGCACGCCGACGGCAGCGCCGCATCGAGGGCGCCGCCCGCCGCCTCGCACGCGAGCGCCACCAGCAGCGGTCGCAGCCGCTTCCCGGGCGAGAACAGGCTGTACGCCATCGCCTCGGTCAGCGCCGGCGGGGCCTCCCGGGTCACCAGCCCCAGCGCGTCGCGGAGTGCCCGTTCGACCCGCTCCTGGCGCGCCTTCAGGGCGTCCAGTAACCGATCGGTCGTCGAACCGGCGCCGCCCGCGGGAGCAGCAATGCTATCAACTTTGCGTTGCAAAGCCAACCGGGTTTGGGTGTCACCGATGTCAGATCCCGAAGTCATTCCGTTATTCCCGGGTCGCGTGCGGGCGGCGGTGCGGGTTTGCGCACGGCGGCCTTCGCAGTTTCGATGGAGGCGACGTGATCGAACGGGCGCAGGTCGGCACCACCCTCTTCGTTCAGCCCGGCGAGCAGTTTCACCTTTTGCTCGGCGTCGCGGAGCTGGCCGTAGCACTGCCGGAGCAGGCTTACGCCCCGCTCGTAACGGCTCAGCGCGTCTTCGAGGGTGGTGGTGCCGTCTTCAAGTTCGCGCAGGATGCCGTCGAGTTCGTCCAGCGCGAGTTCGAACGGGACGGGCTCGGCGGGTGGTTCGGGCATGGCGTGCGTCCCGTCCCTGGGGCTAAGAAAGAAAGGCGGAGTGCGGAGCCCGGGGCGACGAGCGGGGCCGGCGGGGTTACCCCCCGGCCGCTGGGGTCTGGTCCGGGTCCGAATCTCGCGCTCCGGGGTCCGTGCGTTCCGGGTCTGTCGTTTCCGTGGCCGTCACCAGCGAGCGAACGGTGCCGCCGCGGACGCGGGTGAGGAGCAAATCGCCCGGCCGCAGGTGGTCCACCTCGCGGACCAGCCGGCCGTCACCCGTGTGCGTCAGGCTATAACCGCGGCCGAGCACCTGCAAGGGGCTTAACGATTCTAACTGCGCGGAACGCCCGGCCAGCTCCTGTGCCGCCTCAAGGAGCCGGTGGCGGGCCGCGCGGTGCAGCCGCTCGGCGATGTCGTCGAGCCGCTGGCCGGCGTTGTGAACCCGCTGGAGCGGGAGCCGGAACGCCTGGCGCGCGGCGATCTGGTCGAGCCGCTGCTTCGCGAGCCGGAGGCGCCGCGCCACCGATTCGCCCATCCGCTCGCGCAGCTCCCCGAGGGACGCGAGCAGTTCGCGCCGGTCCGGGGTGAGGGCGATGACGGCGGCGGTCGGCGTCTCGGCGCGGTGGTCGGCGACCAAGTCGGCGACGGTCACGTCCGTCTCGTGCCCGACCGCGGACACCACCGGCACCTCGGATTTGAAGACCGCGTCCGCGACGACCTCTTCGTTGAACGCCCACAGGTCTTCGGCGCTGCCGCCGCCGCGGCCCAGGACGATCGCGTCGAAGGCGAGCTTGTTGTTCCGGTGCAGCCAGTTCAGTTGCAGCAAGGCCCGGGCGATGTCCTGCGCGGCGCCCTCGCCCTGCACCCGCGACGGGCGGACGACGAGTTCGGTGAAGGGCCACCGCTGCGCGAACACCTCGATCATGTCGCGCACCGCCGCGCCCGTGGCGCTGGCGATCAGCCCGACGCGCTGCGGCGGGCGCGGGAGCGGGCGCTTGCGTGCGGGGCTGAAGTACCCCTTCGCGAGCAACTTTTCCTTCAACTGCCGCAGCGCGAGTTCCGCGCCGCCGACGCCCTTCGGCTGTACCTCCTCGACGACGAACTGGTACTCGCCCTTGGGGTCGTAGACGGTGAGCCGGCCGCGGGCGATGATCTCCATGCCGTTCCGGAGATCGAACCGGAGCCGCAGGTTGATCCCGCGGAACGCGACGGTTTTGATTTGGGCGGTGGCGTCCTTGAGCGTGAAGTACCAGTGCCCGCTGCTGGCGCGGGTGAAGTTGGACACCTCGCCCGCGACCCACACGGACAGGAACTTGGCTTCCAGTGTGCCGCGCACCTGGGCGGTGAGCTGCGACACCGTGAGCGGCTGAACGGCGGGTTTCGGGACCGCACTCATGGCCGACGCACCAGGTAAATGGGGTCACCCTGCTGATCGTGCATACAGCATACCAGCGTGAGATGTCCGAACGCAGCCCGGTCGGCCCATTCCTGCTCGATCAGCAGCGCGGCCGCGCCGGGCGGTAACGATTGCGGGTCCGAGAGCCGCACCGCGGGCCGGGCGTAGTAGAACGTTACCCCCTCGTCCTTCAGCTTGAAAACGTGCAGCGGCCCGTCCGGAACGTGCTCGCGCAAGGCAGCCCCGGTGGCTTCGGCGTTCCGCCCTGCGGTGCGGCTCGGGACGACCACCTCCACGAACACCACTTTCGCCACCGCCCAGCAAATAAGGAAGGTGAGGAGCAATGGCAACCTACCCCCCAGCCCCCTCCCTGAAGGGAAGGGGAGAGCAGGCACTCCGGAACCGGTTCGCGTATTCGGTTCGCTGGACGGATCATCCAAACTCCCCCTCCCTTCAGGGAGGGGGCTGGGGGGTGGGTTGCCTTTCGTGCTGACCCACGCGAGCAGCCCCATCACCCCGAGGCCCATGAGCCCCGCACTGACGGGCAGCGCGTACCGCACGTTGTGGTTTGGAACGAGCGTCCAGAACAGCAGGTTCGGCCATGTCCAGCAGTGGAGCAGTTGCAACAACAGCTTCCCGCGCCCGTCCCACCGCTTCCAAAAGCTCGGCCGGAACGTGAGCAGCGCGAACCCCGACACCGGCAGGTGCGCGGCGAACACTGAGAGCGGGTACGTCACGAGTTCGGCCCACGGGTAGCCCTTACTTGCCTTCGGGGCGAACCGGTATGCCGCCTCTTTGCGAACCGTGTCCGCCAGCGCGTCCCAGCCCACTTCGTGAACCACCGCGGCGGCCCATAGCGCGCACGCGGCGGTCGCAACACCGACCCCAACGAGGTGCCGCCACCCGAGCAGCAGCCCGAGGCGCCCGCGCCAGATCAGCAGCGGGACGGCGGTGAGGTAAAAGAACGCCGGCGCGGTCCACTTCGTAAGCGCCCCGCCCGCGACGCACAGCAGCGCGCCGACCCAGAATCCGAGGGCGCCGTGGCCTTCGGATTCAACCGCGCGGTACAGGAGTACGATCGCGGCCGTCACCCAGCCCACGAGCGTCATGTCGATTTCCGCGCTCGGCACCTTGTCGAGCCACAGCACTGAGCACGGCAGCAAAAGGGCGATCAGCAGCCCCGCGCGTTCGTCCAGCGTGCGGGAAAAGAGGCCGTACATCAGTACGACCGACAGCGCCGCGGCTAGGGCGGATGGGAGGCGCGCCGTGGCGGCGGTGACTTCGCCGAAGGGGAGGCTGCACAACCCGATCGCGACGTAATGGCCGGGGGGCTTCGTGAGGAACGGCTCGCCGTACAGCGTCGGGTACAGCCAGTGCCCTTCGAGGCACGAGCGGCCGATGATCGCGCGGAGGGATTCGGTCCGGTACAGCGGCCCTGTGGCGGTGCCGTACAGGAACAGGAACACGCACCAGCCCGCGACCAGCAACGGCGCGAGCCGCCCGCGGGACAGCGGGACGTGCAGAGGAATGCGTGTCGCAAGTCGAATCGGCGGCCTCCTTGCTGCGCCGGAGCGCGGGCCTCCGGCCCGCCTCACGTTTGCTTGGGTGGTGGCGGTGGATACACACCCAGCCACACGATTGGGATCGCCGAGCGGGCCGGAGGCCCGCGTTTCAGTTACGCCACCTTCCGCCGCACCAACCCAACGGCAACTCCCACGAGGGCGAGGAGCCAGCACCCCGCGGGCACCCAGTCGCCGAACTGGGCGTAGGCCGAGCGGCGCGCGTCGATCGGCACGACCGCGGTTACGATCGCGTCCACCTTCTTGGAATCGCTCCACCGGTCGGCGGGCAACTTCACAAGCCGGCCGTCCGAGTCGATGAACCCGGAAATGCCCATGTTCACGCTGCGCACCACGGCTCGCCGGGCCTCGATCGCGCGGAACCGGCAGATGGCTAAGTGCTGCTCGTGCTCCTCGGTGCCCTTGAACCAGCCGTCGTTCGAGATGTTGACCAGGAAGTCCACCGGCTCGGATGCCGCGTACTGGCGGGCCAAGTACGGGTCGGAGTCCTCGTAGCAGATCAGGCACCCGAAGGTGAACGTGCGGCCGTCGCGCGCGGTCAGCGGGAACCGGGTCCACCGCTCCCCGGGCCGGCACGCGTAGTCGTGCTTGTACGGGGTGAACACCTTCATGAACGGCAACTCATCCCCGAGCGGTACGTACTCGCCGAAGGGGACGAGGTGCATCTTGTCGTACCGCCCGGCGGCGGCGCTAAACGCGATCTGCGGGTCTCCCGGCTTCCAGAGCGGGTCGCGCGCGAGCGGCTTCACCAGTAGCGCCGAGTTGTACTTCCACACCCGAGTGCCGTCCCATTCGAGCCCGTTCAACCCGAACAGTACGTTGGTGCCCCATTGCCGGTTCAGGAACCAGTCCTGCGAGTCCACCCGGTGTCGCTGGAACCCCTGCGGCGCGTTTCCGAGAGATGCATCCGGTGCCACATCGCACCAGTCCACCGGGCAGCACGTTTCCGGCCACACGACCAGGTCCGGCGGGTCGCCGTAAAACCGGTTCTCCGCGCGGTCGTACTGGATGGCTTGGTAGTGCAAGTCGCTGTAGGACTGAAGGAGCCCGTTCGGGTCGTCCATCTTGTCGTCCTGCGTCAGGTTCCCCTGAACCGCGCTGACCTTCGGCCCCTCACCAAAGGGGGCGTGGTTGAGCTGCCAGAATCCGTACCCGAGGCCGGCGCCGAACAGCACTAAGGCGAAGGCCAGCCCACGCCCGACCTTCTTCCAGGACGGCGAGGGCGAGATGGGCGGGGCGCCGACGGGTTGAGGCGCCGGCCGCACGCAGAACCGCAGAACCAGTTCCGCCACCGCGCCGTTGACCGCACCCACCACGAACGACACCGCGTACACGCCGCCCACGTCCGCGATCTGGATCAGCGGCGTGAAGGCGTGCTGGGTGTACCCGAGGAAGTACCACCCGAACCCGATCATCTGGTACGCGCCGACGTGCTTCATGAACGTGAAGCCGGTCGGGAAGTGCATCCGGAAGAACTCGAACGCGACCCACGCCACCGGCACCGAGACCGCCAGCGGCAGCTTCAAGGAGTCGAGTGTCCGCAGCACGGCGAGGGCGGCGAGCCAGAACAGCGGCATGACGACCGCCAGCCCGAGCCACGACCCGTACATCATCGGGTGCGCGACGCGGACCCATTGTGTCGCGAGCGCGAAGAAGGTGAACCCGCCGAGGTACGCGGCGAGGTACCGGCGCCAGCCCGAGACCGGGGCACGCACCAGCGTGAGCCACGGCGCCAGCGCGACGAACCCGAGCGGCCCGAGGTCGCACGGGAAGAACGCCAGCCACAACAGCACGCCCGAGGCGATCGCGGGCACGAACACGCGAGGCTTCACGCGGAGTCCTTCCGGAGTGAAAAAGGCTTAGAAACGGTGGCCGAATGGGTGCATGGTCGTGGATTCATGTCGGCCATACAGATCTCGTGTATAAGAGCAGGTTTTTGACAGGATCGACAGAGTAAACGGTATGAAGGCAGATCAATTTTAGATCCCGTTTACTCTGCTGATGCTGTCAAAGACGGCCTGCGCCCATCCATTCGTTGTGGTCCTTGCGCCCGTTTTACAGCAGCACCACGTCCGCGAGCGTGCCGGCATCGGCGCGCGTGTCGCCGGCCGGCAGCACCAGGAGCGCGTCCGCCCGCTGCATGCTGACAAGGTCGGGTGAGCCGGTCGTTGTGAGCGGGCGCACGCCCCACCCGGTCGCGTGCGGTTCCAGCTTCGCCGGGCGGTAGGTCGGCCGGTCGGTGCTCTCGGCCAGACCGTCGGCCAGCGGCAGCCTGATTGTGCGCGGACCGGCCTCCGCGTGTCCACCCAGGATTCGGAGGGCCGGTCGCACGAACAGTTCGAACCCCACAAACGCGCTCACCGGGTTGCCCGGCAACCCGAACACCAGCGTGCCCTTCTCCGTGGTGCCGAACAGGATCGGCTTGCCCGGCTTCATTCGGATCTGGCGAAATTGGATAGCAACGCCGAGTTCCTTCAGCACCTCGGGCACGAAGTCGTGGTCCCCCACCGACATCCCGCCCGCGATCACCACCACGTCGGAAACGTCGAGCCCTTCACCGATCAGTGATTTCGTGACGGCGCGGTCGTCGCGGGCGATCCCCAGGTAGCGGGGCCGTCCGCCCCCGCGGGCGGTCAGGGCGGTGAGCATCGGGCCGTTCGAGTTGCGGATCTGTCCGGGCGGCGGCTTCGTGCCCGCTTCGACGATCTCGTCACCGGTGACGATGATCCCGACGCGCGGCAACGGGAACGCCGGCACCGCTGTCTGCCCGACGCTCGCGAGCACACCGCACGCGGCGGGGGTAATCGGCGTCCCCTTCGCCAGCACGACCGCCCCAGCCCTCATCTCCGCGCCCTGAGCGTACACCCACTGGCGCGACTTCACACCGGCATCGACGATCCGCACCCGCCCGCCGCCGAGCTTCTCGGTGTGCTCCTGCATCACGACCGCGTCGGCACCGTCCGGGATCGGCGCCCCGGTGAAGATGCGGGCCGCCTCGCCGGCCCCGACCGACTTCGTGGGCACCTTTCCGGCGGGCACCTCCTCGACCACCGTCAACTCGGCGCCGGCCGACGCGCAGTCGGCGCTGCGGACCGCGTACCCGTCGCGGAGCGACTTCGCGAACGGCGGCGAGTCTGCGTCTGCGGTGATGTCGGCCGCAAGCACCTGCCCCAGCGCCGCGGCGGAGAGCGCCACGACTTCAGCGCCCAGCGGCCGACAGTGGCTCAGGACGGTCGCGAGTGCGTCGGCAACTTCGAGCATGGTGTTGCACCTCCCGGAGCGGTGCGGATGGTATACCGATACCCGGTGCGCGAGCTATCCTGATCGTTACTGGCACGCGGCCTCCGGCCTGCGTGCGACATCGGCCGTAATGCTTTGCGGACGATCGGCCTTGCTATTGTGGCTGCCGCCAAAGCGGGCCGGGAGGCGAGAGCAGCACCATGACCGAAGCGGAATGGCTCGCGTCTGACACCCCCGACGCGCCTTTACGGTTCCTTGAGGCCAATGGGCGCGAGCGGGCGTTCCATTTGTTCTCGATCGCGTGCTGCCGCCTCATGATCGAGGACATGAAAGTGCATCAATCCGTCGAGCGGGCTCTTGATGTTTTGGAGCTTCATGCGGACGGACGGGCGACAAGAGAGGAATTGACCGCGGCCGTTGCGAACGCGTCGTTTGAGCCACGCGGGCTCTATTGGCCGCAGGCGTGTCGAGAGGCACTCCAGTTGGGGCGCCCGAGCGGTGCGGCGTGGTATGTTTCACGCGGTGCGGCCCTCGGCACGCCGGAGCTCCTGTTCAGACACGTCAGTGCTATTGGGGTTTACCCTGCGAAAGAGCGCGTCCGGACCGCGACCCTGGCCACCCACGCCGAGTTGCTCCGCGACATCTTCGGGAACCCATTTCGGCCGATCGCCTTCGCCCCCGAGTGGCGCACGGACACCGTTCGCGCCCTGGCACGCGAGATGTACGAGTCGCGCGACTTCGGCGCGATGCCAATTCTCGCCGACGCGCTTCAGGACGCCGGGTGCGACAACGATGACATCTTGAACCACTGCCGCAACCCGAAGGGCGTTCACGTCCGCGGGTGCTGGGTCGTGGATTCGGTACTGGAGAAAGAATAACGGCTCACGACGCGGTGCTTCGTGAGCCGTCCTCAACGGTTGGCAATGTCAGGTCGCGCCGGGAGCAGGTATCTGCGCCGAGTGCAGGTCGTGCCCGTGCTGGTGTAGGATCTCCCACGCCCGCGGGCGTGCGTCGCCGGCCGACACGGCCATCACGAACGGCCCGTCCTCACGGTCGGTCGCGGGCGCCTCGGTGCCGCGCCGGTGCATGCTCATCCCGATCCAGCCGCCGAAGAAGCCGACGAGCATGGCGCCGCAAACGCCGGCCGTGACGCCCAGGCCGAACAGGTCGTGCGGTCCGTTCAGGGGCGATAAGACCCGGTTCAACAGCGGTGTCAGTGCTACGCCGATCGCCGCCCCGATGATGCTGCCCAACACCGCGCCCGCGAACGTGTGGCTTCGCTCCAGCATGTCGGTCGTATGGCCGTTATGAAGCCGGCCGGTGTACCCGATTTGCTTGTCGCGGAACCCCGCCAGCCGCAACCGCAGCAGGGCCTCGTCTGCGTCGCCTTGGTTGTCGAACGCCGCGACCACATCCGCGCGGCACGAAGTGCTATTATGCCCCCACATGGTTCCCTCTCCCGACGGTTGGGTTGGGCAGCCGATAACGGGTGCAACTGCCGCGCCGAAGGAGCGCCGCTCGGGTCAACCGGAACCGAGGTACACATGCTGACGATCTACATCGACGCGGACGCCTGCCCGGTCAAGGACGAGGTGTACAAGGTGGCCCGGCGGTACGGCATGAAAACCGTGATCGTCGCGAACAGCACCATGCGCGTCCCTACCGACGCCATCTTTGAGCTGGTCGTGCGCACGGGCTTCGGCGCGGCCGACGACTGGATCGCGGGCGTGATCGGGACCGCTGACATTTGCATCACATCGGACATCCCGCTCGCGGCGCGGTGCGTCGCCAACGGCGCGGTCGCGCTCGACCCGAAGGGGCGGCTGTTCACCGCGGACACCATCGGCGAGGCGGTCGCGATGCGCGACCTGATGGACGAACTGCGCACGACGGGGCAGGCGAGTGGCGGGCCGGCCGCAATGACCCCGAAGGACCGCTCACGGTTTCTGGCGCGCCTGGACGAGGCGGTCAACGCCGCTCGTCGCGCTGCGAAGACATGAAGAGGAGTGGCCACAAAAAAGCACAAAGGGCACAAAAGGAAACCACAGACAGAAGAGGATTGGCCGCAAAAAAGCACAAAGGGCACAAAAGGGAACCACAGACCAAAACAGATGAGTGAGTTCAAAGCACGTCTTCTGTCTTCGTCTGTGGTTCCCTTTTGTGCCCTTTGTGCTTTTTTGTGGCCACTCCTCTTCTGCCTTCGCGGCCCGGCAGGCTCACGCGTGGCATGGTCCTTTCGCGCCGACAATTGTCAGGCCAATTTCTGACGCTATGCTGTCGAGTTGCTCACGCCGCGCTGGTACACTCGGCCGAAACGCGCCCCGTCCGCGAATCGGAGCTGCCACCGATGCGCCTCAAGACCCTCTTCGCGCTGCTACTCGTGTCCGCGGGCGCGCCCGCGCGGGCCGCGGACGTGTCGTTCGAGCGCGAGGTGCTCCCGGCACTCACGCGCGCCGGGTGCAACATGGGCGCGTGCCACGGCAACCTGAACGGCAAGGGCGGGCTGAAACTGTCGCTCAAGGGCGAAGACCCGGCCGGCGACCACGCCGTTCTGACGCGGGACATGTTGGCCCGCCGGACGGACCCGATCCGCCCGGACGAGAGCCTGTTGCTTCAAAAGGCAACCGCGCAGGTGCCGCACGAGGGCGGCGCGCGGTTCACTAAAACCAGTTCCGAATATGTGATCGTCCGCGAGTGGGTCGCGAACGGTTGTAGGACGGACGCCCCCGGCGCGCCGACGCTGACGAAACTCGTCGTCACGCCCGGGAGCAAGGTTCTCGTGGAGCCGGCGGACCGGTTCCACGTTAAAGCGGTGGCCCATTTCTCGGACGGTACGACGCGCGATGTCACGTCGCTCGCGGCGTTCGAATTCACCCAGGTCGGCGTCGCTAAGGTCGGCGGCGACGGCGAGGTCGTTCGCGAGCAACCCGGTGAGGTGGTACTGCTCGTGCGGTACCACTCTATTGTCGAGCCGGTGCGCGTCGTTTTTCTCCCGGACCGGCCGGTTCCCGAAATGAGGGGCTTCCGCCCGATCAACAAAATCGACACGTTCGTTATCTCTCGGCTTCAAGAGCTGCGGATCAAGCCTGCGGAACTGGCGCCCGACCATGTCTTCTTGCGGCGGGCGTACCTGGATGCCCTCGGGGTGCTCCCCGCGCCCGCCGAGACGCGCGCGTTCCTGGCTGACGCCGATCCCAAGAAGCGCGAGCGGCTGATCGACGCCCTCCTCGCGCGGCCCGAGTTCGCGGAGTTCTGGGCGCAGAAGTGGTCGGACCTGCTCCGGAACGAAGAGAAGGCGCTCGACAAGAAGGGCGTCGCGGTGTTCTTCCGGTGGATCGCCGCGCAGCTCGCCGCCGACCGACCGCTCAACGAGTTCGCCCGCGACGTGCTGGCTGCGAAGGGGAGCACCTACGAGAACCCGCCGGCGAACTTCTGGCGCGCGGTCCGCGATCCGCTCGCCCGGTCGGAGTCGGTGGCGCAGGTGTTCCTCGGCGTGCGGATCGGCTGCGCGCGGTGCCACAACCACCCGTTCGACCGCTGGACGATCGACGACTACTACAGCTTCGGGGCGCTGTTCGCCCGCGTGGACTACCGGGTGCTGGAGAACAGCAAGCGGGACGCGCTCGACAAGCACGAGTTCGTGGGCGAGCAGGTGGTGTGGCAGAACCGCACCGGAGAAATGACGCACCCGCGCACCAAGCGGGCCGCGCCGCCACGGTTCCTCGGCGCGCGGGCGCCCAATGTCGGCGACGACCGGCTGGGAGCGGTCGCGGACTGGGTGGCCGCACCCGACAACCCGTTCTTCGCTCGGGCGCAGGTCAACCGCGTCTGGCTGCACCTGATGGGGCGGGGACTGGTCGATCCGAACGACGACTTCCGCGCGACCAACCCGCCGAGCAACCCTGAACTGCTGGAGTGGCTAGCGGCGGACTTCGCGAAACACAAGTTCAGCCTGAAGCACGCGGTGCGAACCGTGATGACGAGCCGCACGTACCAGCTCGCCGCGACGGTCCGGGACCGCACGACGATGGGCGACGAGCTGCACCACTCGCACGCGACCGTTCAGCCGCTGGAGGCGGAGCAACTGCTCGACGCGCTGTCGAGCGTGACCGGCGTCCCGGTGCGGTTCGCGGGGTACCCGGTCGGTTTGCGCGCGAACCAGATCCCGGCCCCGCCGCAGACCGGGCGCCGCGGGTTCGACGGGATGGGTGAGAAGTTCCTCAAAACGTTCGGCAAGCCGGAGCGGCTCCTTACCTGCGAGTGCGAACGCAACGACGACCCGGGGCTGTTACAGGCGTTCCAGCTCATCACCGGCGAGTTGATGAACGCGCTCGTGAAGGACCACGACGGGCGGCTCGGGAAGGGGCTCTCCGCGGGCCGGACCGATGCGGAGCTGCTGGACGAGTTCTACCTCGCGGCGCTGTGCCGCAAGCCGACGCCTGTGGAAGAGAAGAAGCTGCTGGCGTACCTCGCCGGCGCGAAGGACCGCCGCGCCGCATGGGAAGATGTGCTGTGGGCGCTGCTCAACAGCAAAGAGTTCCTGCTGCGGAGGTGACACAGGGCTCCCGCCCTGTGCTACGTCCGGCGACCCCTCCGGGGTGCAAAGACAACGGATATACGGCTCAGGTCGCTTGCCTCTCCGCCCCGGAGGGGCCGGCGGGCGTAGCACAGGGCGGGAGCCCTGTGCCCAAGCAGGCATGAGGTGAACTGTGCTCAATCACAACCCCATTTCCCGCCGGGCCGTGTTCCGCGTCGGCGGGGCGTCGCTGCTCGGGATGTCGTTCCCGCAACTGCTCGCCGCGGCCGAATCGGCGAAGGCGAAGCACCGCGCCACCGCCAAGAGCGTCATCTTCCTGCACCAGTGGGGCGGGCCGGGGCAGCACGAGACGTTCGACCCCAAGCCCGACGCGCCGGACAACGTGCGCGGGTGGTACAAGGCCACCAAAACCAAGCTGCCCGGAGTCGTCTTCGGCGAGCGGATTCCGAAGCTCGCGGCGATGGCCGACAAGCTCTGCGTCGTGCGCTGTATGCAGCACGCGATGAAGAACCACAACTCCGCGGGCTACTACTCGCTGACCGGCGTCGCGCCGGCAACCGACGACCAGCGGCTGCGCGACTCGCTCGACCTGTTCCCCGCCTACGGGAGCATCGTCGACAAGCTGGCGCCGGCGCCGAAGGGGGCCGCGACGTTCGTGGCGTACCCGCACGTCATCGCGGACGGCAGCATCACCCCGGGCCAGCACGCGAGCTTCTTGGGTAAGGCCCACAGCCCGCTGTTCGTGAACCAGGACCCGAACCGGTCGGACTTCAAGCTCCCGGAACTCACGCTCCCCGACAACCTCAGCGCGGAGCGCCTGGGGAGCCGCACCGACATCCTGAAGCTGATCGACGAGCAGAGCGACCTGCTGGAAACCTCGCTGGTGGCGCAGGGGCTAGATGAGAGCTACCAGAAGGCGGTGGCGATGCTCACCAGCCCGCGGTTCAAGCAGGCGTTCGACCTCTCGAAGGAGAGCAAGAAGACCCGCGACGCCTACGGGCGCACCACCTACGGGCAAGGGTGTTTGCTCGCGCGGCGGGCGGTCGAGGCGGGCGCGAAGTTTGTGAACGTCTACTTCTCGCGCGCGATCGGCGGGAAGGGGCAGGGCTGGGACTACCACGGCTTCCGCGGCGAGGACGTGCCCGCGCGGCTGGACGAGCTCCTGCCGATGACCGACCAGACGCTCCCGGCGCTCATCACCGATCTGGAGGAGCGCGGGATGCTCGACAGCACGCTGGTGGTGTGGGTCGGGGAGTTCGGGCGCACGCCGCGGATCAGCTCGAACGGCGGTCGGGACCACTGGCCGCAGTGCTACAGCGCGGTGCTAGCGGGCGGCGGCGCCAAGAAGGGGTTCGTGTACGGCGCGTCCGACAAGATCGGCGCCTACGCCACCACGGGGCAGGCGCGGCCCGAGGATCTGGCCGCGACCATGTTCGAGGCGCTTGGGATCGACCCGGAAACGGAGATCCGCGACAAGCTCAACCGCCCGCTGCCGATCGCCCGCGGGAAGCCGCTGCGCGAGCTGTTCGCCTGACCGGGCGCTACCGCCCCTCGAAGTCGCGCAGCGCCTCCTGGTACACCTTCTGCGACGCGGCGGCGGCGGCGTTGGCCTCGTCGAACCGCTTCTTGTGCAGCCCCTCCCCGGTTCCCTGTGCGATCTGGAACTTCCGGTACGCCAGGTACGCCTCTTTGCGCTGCTCCTTGAGCGCGTCCACGTTCTTGGCCAGCTTTTCGATCGTCGCCTTCCACCGCGCGTGCGTCTCGTCTTTCGTCACGAACGTTGACACGTGCTTGCCGTTCGCCCACTCGGTTTTTCCCTCGCCGCGGTGGAGCCGCCGCAACTCCTTCTCCAGTTCAGACAGTCCCGCGGACCGTTTATCGATTTCGCGTTTGAGCTCGTCCAGCGCCGCCTCGACTTGGGGAAGGTGCTCCTGCCCGAATTCTTCCAGGTACGCGTCCGGGCCGGCGGATCTGGGTTTCGGCGGCGGGGCCGAGGGTGTGGTGGGGACCGGGGGCGGAGGGGGCGGCTCGCTTCCGCAACCGCCCGCGGTTCCGAGCAGGAGCGTGCCGAGCAGCACCGCCGCACACCGAGAACCCGGACTGGCGCTCATCGACCGCTCTCCGACGGGGACCGAATCACGCCAATAGTAGCAACCACCGGCGCGGGCGGGAAGGCAGACCGCGCCACGACCGAATTCTGGGTGCGGCGCCGGCGGTCGTCCTCCGGTCTTGCGGCGCGCCGCCACGTGGTCGCGAATAGCGCACGCTGAACAGGCACGCAACCATTTGTAGACGAATCGGTTACACCTCAACGAAGCATTCGAGCCGGTGCGGTCCGACCGTTCAGAGTTGCCGTAATTACTTGCAGATCAGCTCGACAACTGGTACAAGCACAGGGCCTTGTGCCGGTCAAGCGCCAGAGGCCGTTCCCTCACACGTTCAGCACAGGCTCGTGTCACCGGAGGCGTCCGGCGTGAATTGGATTGATCGCTGCCACTGCGGCCGGTTGCTCGCGCTGCTCCTCGGCGCGTGTGGCGGCCCACCTGTATCGGTTACGGCTTACCTCGCCGCAGCGTCGTGGATGTCGTTGTCGGGTGGGTGGGGAGTGGGACTGGTGCTGGCGGTGGTGTTTGGTCTTACCACCGGGCTCACGTGCGTCGCGCGCCTGCCGGAACCGGTGGCCGTGCGCGTGTGTCTGGCGGTGCTGTACGTGCCCGCCGCCGTGGGTGGGCTCATGCTTCTCTGGGGATTCGCCGACCAATTCTCGCCGAGCGATTAGTCCGCTCGTGAATGCCGCGTCACGGGCGGCCTCTTCGCATCCGGCTCGGCCCCACCCACGGCCGATCAGCTTAAATCAGCGGGCGCCCGATACAAGACGCGGGCCGTGCTTTTTGTGGCCAAACGACCTGGATTCTCCGCCGCTCAACCGAATAGCAGAAGCACGTTCCACGGCGGAGTCTGCTCGAACTCGCACCCGAGTTCAAAGTAATCCTGTGCCCCGTTCTTGCGGCAGCTCCGCACGACGAGTGTCACGAACCCGATGGTGTCGGGGGCGTCCACGGCCCGGACCTGGACAAGGGTGCCCGGGGGCAGCGCAGACTGCGTGGCGAGTTTCAGTCCGCCGGTCGAGCGGTCGATCACGTAGCCGTCACCGGCCCCGTTGCGGAACGTCGCCGCCGCGAGCAGCACCCGGACCGGTTGCCCCTCGCGCCGCGTCGCGGAGCGCCGGTCCGCGTAGGACTGCTCTGGGGGTTCCCAGTTCAGCGATTTCTCACCCGTCAGGGCGTTATGCGCACCGGTGGTTTGCAGCTTCGACGGGTCGAGCCCCTGTCGCCGCCGAGCTGAGTTAAGAACCAAAAACAGCAGGACAAGGGCCGCGACGCAGCCGCCGACCGTAATCGGCAGGTGGCCCGCGGTCCAGGTCTTGACGGTTTCCATGATGTCAGCAAAGAGCATGTGGCAGCTCCCGTCCGATCCGCACTACGCTGTCAATTTGAATGTAGCACGGGGTGAGTGCGTTGCAAAAAATGCACACCGCCAACACAATCGCCATATTCGCCAGAAGTGCCGACGGCTCCTCGTTGCCAGGATTTTCGGAAGGGATTTGATCATCACGGAAATAATTGCTCACGTTCTGACACAAAGTGCGCGCGGAGTGGGCGGCAGGCAAGAAGAACGTGGGGCACTCGTGACAAGTCCTGTGATACAAAAAGCTGTGTTTTCCACGCATCGAATTGAAATCCCGGGCAATTTCACTTCATGGCACCCAGGTTGCATTAAGGCTCAAACGCGACCTCTCGGCTGAACCACCCGGTCCACCAAACTACTCACGATCGCGTCAGCATGAGGCTGAACGCCTTTCGTCGGCGTAGCGAGCGAACCGAACGGTTGTAAGCCTGTAACAGGCGGTGCGAGGGCGCGAGTAACTCGTGATTCTGGTGGCAAATGCTGCCGTACACGCCTTCCAGGACAGGTGACGCCGTGCAACCGCTGTTCGAAGCTGTTTCAGCGCCCGCCCGTACCGACCAAGAGGTCGTTGAACTGGCCCTGTTGCTGCCGCTGTGGCAAGCGATGGAACTGGAAGCGGCCGCGAGTAAGCGAGGCATGACCACAGGGCAAATGCTCCGGCGCGTCATCGGCGAACTCCTGGCAACTCAACCGAATCCGTCCGTGTCCTGAACGCCCGGCTCTGTTCTCAGCGGATCGCCGTCGCGCCGGGCTCTTCTCGAACACCTCTCCTCTCCCTCCGATCGACAAAAGCATCATTACATTCGCGGTGAACCGTCACCCGCGCGAAAGTTGGCCAGCACGCGCTCGATGAACGGGCGGCTTACCGACTGGAACCGGTCGAACGCAGTTCGGCTGACGGTGTACACTTCAACACGTGTCAGCGCGCGGACGCTAGCGTTGCGCGGCTGGTCGAGCAGGAACGCCACCTCCCCGAAGTAGCGGCCCGCGCCCAACTCGGTCAACTTCTGGACGGCCCCGTCTACGTCGCGAAGCACCTCGACCGTTCCGCGCCGGATCAAGTAGAACTTGCTCCCCTCGTTGACCGCCTCCCCCTGCCGGACGATGAACTGTCCCGGTTCGTATACTTCGACACGGCCGGGACTTCGGATGAGGTGATCGGGGCGCACGTCTTCGTTCGGGTGAACGCCGATGAGTACGGAATCGGCGAGCTTCTCCTGCTCTTCGGGCAGCACGGCGGCGAACGCCGGACTTTGCCGCAGCCCCTCGCGCACGAACAGCCGCTCCGCGACCACCACGTTCAACTCGATCCGGCCGCGCTCCATGTGAACGATCCGGTCGGCGAGGTTCATGATGCGCGCGTCGTGCGTCACGATGAGGCTCGTCGTCCCGTGTTCGGCGGCGACCCGCTTCAGGAGCGTCACCTGCCACTCCGCGAGGCGCCCGTTCTCGCCCGCCTCGTCTGCCGATCGCACGAGCCTCATGAGTTCGGTTTCCGGGCGGGCACGCGCCAGCTCTTGCACCAGCGTGACCACCGCGAGACCACTGTTCGCGTCGAGCGCGGCGGTCGGTTCGTCCGCCAGTACCAGTTTGGGACGGTTGACGAGCGCGCGGGCGATGGCCACGCGCTGGCGCTGCCCGCCCGAAAGTTGTGCAGGCTTGTAATCGAACCGCGACTTCTGAGGCTTGCCCGCCAAGTCCTTCTCGCCGAGCAGCAGGTACGTGAGCACGTCGCGGGCGTCCGCATCGGGGTCGGTGCCGCGCTCTTTGAGCAGTTGGGCCATCCGGATGTTCTGAACCGCCGTGAGCGAGTCGAAAAGGTTGTGGCGCTGGAAGATGAACCCGATGAGCCGCCGCACGTGAACCAGTTCGGCTTCCGGAACGCCCTGGAGCGTGCGGTACCCGCCGCGGTCGGCGTCCCAGACCTCGATTTCGCCCTCTTGAAGGGTGCGCAGCCCGCCGATGAGGGTCAGAATGGTGGTTTTGCCGGACCCGCTCGGCCCGCTCATGATGACGAGTTCGCCCGGCATCACTTCGAGGTTGTTGTCGAAGAGCACCTGCGTGCGGGTGTCACCGGAACCGAAGTAGTGGTTCACCCCGCGGATGCGGAGCACCGGCTGACCGGGTGGCGGGAGGCGCGCCCCGCGCCCTTCAGAGCGGGGACCGGGGCGTGGGCTGCCGTTCTCGCGCGGCTCAGAAAACATCGGCGGGGTCCACCTTCTTGACCTTACTCACCGCGAGCAACCCGGACGCGGCGCACATCACGACGGTCAGCGCCAGCACCAGAGCGAACCGCGCCGGTGTCAGTATCATCGGCAAACCGGTCAGAACGGTGAGCAGAAGATAGGTGCCGAAGGTGACCAGTATCCCGGGGGCGAACCCGGCTACCGCGAGGATGAGCGCCTCTTGCAGCACGACCCAGCTTAGGTAGCGGTTCGTGTAACCGATAGCCTTGAGGGTCGCGTACTCGGGCAGGTGGTCGGCCACGTCGCTCGCGAGGATCTGGTAGCAGATCACCATCCCGACCACGAACCCCAGCAACACCCCGGCGCCGAACGCGAACCCGATCGGCGTGTTGGTCCACCAGAAGCCCTTTTCGCGCGACACCAGTTCGTCACGGGTGAGTACCAACACGTCACCGCCCGGAGCGAACTTCGCCTGGAGCGCGGCCTTGATCGCGTGCGGATCGGCCCCCGGCCGCAGCTTCACCACCCCGATGTCGGCCTCCGCCAGCGGGCTCGTCGGGTAATACGGCTCGCGCACCCACTCCGAGAAGGTGCGGTCGCTGACCACCACGCTGCCGTCGGTGCCGAAATCGAACCCCATTTCGAACCCGGCCACCATTCGAACGTCGCGGCCCGCCAGTTCGGTCCGCGTTCCGGGGGCAAGTTTTCCGAACACCGACTCGCCCGGGTGCCGCGCCTGGTCCGGGTGCGCCCGGCTCGCGCGGTCGTAAAGGGCCGTCCCGGGCGTGTTGAGTTCGCGCCACTCGTCCGCCGACACCCCGGGGAGGTTTAACAGGTCGGCGTTCGGATCGACGCCGATGACGCGCACCCGTCGGGTGCTGGTGCGGGCGGCCGGATCGTCGGCGGTGTGCCGCAGCGCGGCCGTCGAGTACTCCACGAACACCGGGTGCGCGCTCGCCACGCCGGCGACGCCTTCCGCCTCGGCGATGCGCCGCCGCGACACCCCCTCGCGGTACAGCAGCGACGCCTTGTTCGGGTTGATGAGGACGATGTCCCCCTTGAGCCGCTCGATCAGCACGGTGTTGCTGTCCAGCATGGCGTTCATGATGCCGTACTGCACGCCCATCAGCACCACGGCGAACCCGATGCCCGACGCGAACAGCCCGAACCGCACCTTATCGTGCGTCAGGTTCTTCCAGGCCAACGGTACGAGGGGAGGACGCATAAGCCAGCGAACCGGGTGGGAAGACAGAAGACCGTGTGTTCACCGCAGAGGGCACGAGAGGGCGCAGAGAAAACAGCAGGCAGTGAGAGAAAGCACGAGAAGAGTATTCGCCGCCGCCGGGAGACCGCGGAGCGGTTCTCACTCACAACTTTTCTTTGTCTTTCTCTCTGCGCCCTCTCGTGCTCTCTGCGGTGAATACGGCCTTCTCGGCCCTCTCAGCCCTCGACTAAAACAGATCCGCCGGGTCGGCCGTGTGGACCTTCCGCACGGCCAGGAGCCCGGACGCGAGACACATGGCGCACGTCAGCGCGAGCACGCCCGCAGCAATTTCGGCCGTCATCTGGGTCGGGATGCCGCCGAAGGTCCTCGCCACATAATACAGCCCGAGCGCCGCGGCGAAACCCGGGACATACCCGAACACCGCCAGCAGCACCGCCTGCCCCAGCACCGCGCGGGTCAGATAAGACGGGCGGTACCCCAGCGCCTTGACCGTCGCGTACTCGGGTAGCATGTTCCGGATGTCGGCGGCCATCATCTGGTACACGAAGATCACCCCGACTACGATGGCCAGCACCACCGCCACCAGCAGGAACTGCCCGATCGACGTGAGCCGGAGCCAGTAGTCCCGCTCGTCCGCGTTGATCTCGGCCCGCGTGTACACCTTCACGTCCGGCGGCAGCACCGCGCGGAGCTGTTTCTGGACCGCGCGGGGGTCGGCCCCTGGGGCGAGTTGCACCAGCCCGAAGCTCACCGCGTCGCGGGGGCGCATCACGAAGTCGGAGTACGTTTCTTCGCTCGTGAGCAGCATCCCGTTCCAACTGAACCCGGTGCCGAGGTCGAAGGCCCCCACGACGCTCGCGCGCCGGCCGTTGACGCGCACCAGTTCGCCGCTGCGGCCGTCCGGCGGGAGGCGCCGGAGTCGCGCCGCGTCGCCGAACTCGGGCTTGGAGCGCGCGTCGAGCAGGAACGTGTCGAGGCGCGCGAGCCGGCGGCCGGCGTCACGGGCTTCGTCCGCGGACCCGAACGCGCCGCCCCCTCCCACCGCAAAGGCTCTGTCGAGCCGGTCCGGTGGCGCGGCGACGATGTTAACGCTCAGCGCTCCGCCGGACTCGGTCGTACCGAACGGCGTCTCGTGGCGCGGCGCCCGCCAGCCCGCAACCCCGAACGACACCGGGATGACGTCGGCGACGCCTTCGACGCGCGCCTGAGCCAACCGCGCGCGCGGGAACTCCGGCGCGCGGCTCAGATCAAGGTACTCGCGGGAGGTGATGAGCAAGTCGAACTGGAGCTTGTCGTAGAGGATGGTTGCGGTGCGCCCGACCCCGCCGAGCATCCCGAGTTCCATGAACACGAGAACCACCGCGAACGCCACGCCGGTGACGGCGATCAGCGTCCGCGTGCGCTTGTGGACCAGGTTCGACCACGCGAGCCGCATGGGATTCATGTGCGTTCCTGGGGCGCGGGTCGGGAGGCCCGGTGGCACTGGCCTTCGGGCTCTTCGTTTCTCGGTCCGCTTCCGCTCGGAACTCGCGCCGACGGCGGCACCGCTCGAGCGCGGCCGTCCTTTGGCGTGGCACAACGCATCGGGGCAGAATATCTTAAGGTGCCCGCGCTCCAGTAAAGCCGAGGCCCTCGTTCACGTGACATCACGCGCGAAGCCAACGGGCCAGAGGCCCGCGCCCTAGTAAAACCGCGACCACCCTCCGCAACGCCGGCGCGGCCGGCGGCCCGCGCTCCGGTAAAGCATCACTTGTTCTGGAACAAGATGTCCATTGGCGTGCCGGGGCAGACGCGGGTGGGGCGGTTCTGCGGGTCGCGGATCTCGCTCTCGGGATCGACGCCGAGGGCGCGGTAGATGGTTGCCCCGATGTCGAACGGGGTGTACGAAGTGGTCACCGGGCTCGTGCCGCTGCGGTCCGACTTGCCGATGACGCGCCCGCCGACCACCCCGCCGCCGGCGAACAGTCCCGAGTAGACCCGCGCCCAGTGGTCGCGGCCGGGGATCGTTTCACCGGGCAGTGTCGAGACCTTGGGCGTGCGCCCGAACTCGCCCGACACCACCACGAGGGTTTCACCCAGCCGGCCGAACGACTCCAGTTCGTCGACGAGTGCCGCCAGCGCCTGATCCAGCCACGGCAGCAGCCGGGTTTTGAGCTTGCCCCAGTTGTCAACGTGCGTGTCCCAGCTCTGCACGATGCCCATGTTGGCCTGGACGATCGGCACACCGCTCTCGATCAGCCGCCGCGCGAGAAGGAGCGACTGCCCGAACTGGTTGCGGCCGTACCGGTCGCGCACCTTGATCGGCTCGCGATCGAGGCGGAACGCGCCCGCGACGCGGCCGGAGTTGAGCAGCTCGAACGCCCGCCGCTGGTGGTCGCGGAACGCGGGGTCGCCGGTGCCGGTCGATTCGAGCAACTCCAGCAGGCCGCGCCGCCCCTCGACGCGCACCGGGTCGGTGCCGTCCGGCAGCGCGAACGCGTCCATCTTGAAGTTCGGCGCGCTGGGGTCTTGCGCCACGAGCATCGGGTCGGCGCTCGGCCCGAGGAACCCGGCGTGCTGGCCGGGCCAGGTGAGCGGCCCTTCGATGAGCGCGTGCGGGAGCACCACGCCGTTGGGGATGCCGTCCTTGCGCGGTCGCAGGTGGTTCAGACCGGCGGCGTAGCACGGCCAGTCGCGGCGCGAGAGGACGTTGTCGAGGTCCGTCTGCCGCTGGTTGGGCATGGTCGAGCCGGTCAGCAGCCGGTGCGTCCCGGGCAGGTGCCCGTTCTCACCGTGCGACAGCGACCGCACCAGCGCCCAGTGCCGCATGCGGGCCGCGAGCAGGGGCAGGTGTTCGCAAATCTGGATGCCCGGGAGGGCGGTCTGGCGCGGCGCGAACTCGCCGCGCACCTCGGCCGGCGCGTCCGGCTTCATGTCGAGCGAGTCGAGATGACTCAGCCCGCCGGTGAGGTTCACGAGGATGACCTGCTTCGCCTTACCTTCCGTGCTGGCGAGCGCGGGGCGCGGGAGGGCCAGCCCGACGGCGGCACCGGCGCCGAGTTTCAAGAAATCGCGCCGTGCGAGGTGTGAAAGGAGTGACATCGCGACTCCGGCGGGAGGGCGTGGAAGCGGGAATTACTGGCGGGACGCCAACTTTACCACAAAACGGCAGACGAAAGCAACCGCCGATTCCGGACATTTGCGCGGGGTTTTGAGCGCGGAGAAATGAGCCAGTTGGGTCCCGCCTTCCCGCGGCTCGAGCGGCAACGAGCGGCCCTGCTCTGCGATCAGAGGGCAACACGGAGTGCGCGGTTTGCTACGGTGCCAATCCAACGCGCACCCGGAGGGCGCTATGCAGTTGTGTCAGGTCCGCGGGTACGACGTTGTTCGTCAGTTGCCACTCACCAATTGTTTTCGCGAAATCGCTATCTGGGCTGCCTGGGTTCTGTGGCGGCTGGTAGACATATTCGCGTACCCGCCGGAAAATCTCTTTGCCCGAGAAGTCCATTAACCACGCACCGCTCGCAAGAGCAGCGGTGAAATTCGCTTCGGCGGCCCGCAGCCGAGCCGAGACGTGCCCGGCGGTCGCCCAGGTGCCTACACGTCCGGCGATCTGTGCAAACCAGTCCGAACCGGTAATGTGTTGCTCGGCCTGTGCGACCGTCGTCACGTGTGCAAGGCTCGGGTGTTCGGGGAAGTTGCCCAGCACGTCTGTCCGCATTTCGGTAACGACCCGTCGACACGCCAACCATGCCGGCTGTTGCGCCACCAATTCCTCCAACCGAGTCGTGATTTGCGCACCTGTGCGCCTGCGGTTGTGGAGTGAACACCCTGCAAGTGCCGCGGCATCAAGGGTGTAATTCTCGATTTCGTGGCGCGGCGGGTAGAAGATGCGAATATCCGCGCCCAAGTTCGCCCAGGACGCGATGTTAGTGTGCCCGAAATCACGGTCGATCAACCCGAAGACGTGACCGATGCCTTCCCGCCGGGCGGTCTCGACCGCTGGACGAACGGCTGTGTTGCCCCCGGCGATGAAGAACGCGATTTCCGCCGGATCGCCCCACACCTTCGTCAGGTAATCGCGCGTCACCACATCCTCGACCCACAGAACGATGGGCGCGGCCGAGTAGAACGAACTGAGGTGGGCGACAGCGGTCATGTCCCGATCGCACCCGCGGGTTGCGGCTTCCAAGCCTGTGCCCGGGGATCGTTCTCCGGCACCAGGAAGTGGCGCTGAAACGACATGACCGAATCGAACACCTTCGGCGAGTGCGTCGCGATCAACAGTTGCGCGCTTGGCAGGAACCGGCGGATCGCCCGAATCATAAGCGCGTGCCACTGCGGATCGAGGTGCAGTTCCGGTTCGTCGATCACGAGGATGCCGTCCCGGAACTTCACCAGCATCAGCGCACCGAACAGGGCGAACAGTTCGAGCTGCCCCGAGCTGAGTGCATCGACAGGCACTTTGCGCCCGTCCTTGCACACAAGGAACACATCGAACCCGGCATGCGGGTCCGAACTCACCGGGCCGACCTCGAACCGCTCCTCGGCCTTCGGGTGAAACGTGGCCCAAACCTCGTTCAGCCGTTTCAAGTCTTCTTCATAAGTCGCAGAATCCGCGAACGAGGTGCCTTCCGACATGAGCCGGTGCGCGCGGCTGTCAATCAGGTGCTGTTTCGCGCGTCGGATGCGATTGTCTTCCGTGTCCTCGGCCCGTTTTCCGCGTTTGCCGGCACGAATCGGTAACGCCCCCACGAGCTTCGGGGCACGCCACGAACTAAAGTACAGACACGGAATTGGGACGGATTCCGTCGCCTGCCCTTTATCCAAATCGACCCACGAGTTCCCATCCTTGGGGTCCACGAGAATGCGATACGCGCCTTGCGGAGTCCCAATCTCGGCCTCAATTGTCCACCGACGTCGGTGAATGCGCGCCGCGTTTTGCCCGCTGGCTCCCTGGAGTTGCCCCTGAAAGCCGATCGCAATCAGGCACGCCTCCAGAGCGGTCGTTTTCCCGCACCCGTTCGGCCCGCCAATGACGGCAATGTCCGACGGCCCACCGTCCGCGCCAATGAACTCCAGGCGCAACCGATCAATGCGGCGGAAGTCGGTGATTTCGATGAACCTCAGCCCGATCGGCGGTGACGCAGTCGGCATAAAAAGCCCTCGGTTCGCGGAGGCGAGCCGCGCACCAATCATATCGGAAGGTGTCACAGCCGGTTACACTCGGGCAGAATGAAAAAGTCATCGAGCGCGGTGAGCGCCGCCGACATTTTTGCAGAGCCGCCCGCCCTACTTGCCCAGCACCAGATCCACCACCCAGCACCCGCGCACATGCGGTCCCGGTCCGCGGCAGTGGTTCAGGATGTCGTCGCTGTCGCAACCGGCGTCTTGCAAGGCGTCCGCCAGAATTGGCAGCCGGTCGAACGCGCCCTCGTCGTAAATGCCGCGGGCCAGCGCGAGCGCGTCGGACGTGCGCCACGCCGGGTTTAGCACCATCGGGCGGAACGGGTTGCCGAAGATGTCGCGGATCAGGTCGGCCTGATACGCATCCTCGGCCTCTTCGGCTCTCTGGTGCGCGTTCTCACTTTCATCGGAGAAACGGGCCGCAGCCCCGGCCGCAGACGCCGTCTCGCGCGCAACCTCTTCCGCGTCCGTGAAGTGGTCAGAGATGTCCGCCGCCGCGCTGCACGCCGCGGAGGTCGCCTGATACCGGCCGTCCGGCGGCCCGTCCAACTCCCAAGTCACCTGCCCGGCGTCACGGGCCGCCTGTTCCAGCCGCTTCTTCGTCAACCGGCCGTCCACGTACCGCTCGACCGCGTCCAGCGCGGCCCGGCTCCGCGCGTCGATCAGCAGGCGCTCGACGTGCCGGCAGCACGCGACCGCGAACAGCCGCGCCTGACGCGCCGGCGGCCAGACCGTCGGGTCGTCATCCTCGACATCCTCGGGCGGGAGCCGGGCGAGGTGGTCGAGCATCATGTACGGACTGTCCCAGACCTGCCACTCCGCTTCCGTCATGGCGCCTCAACTCAGTGCGTTCCCGAACCGCTCCTCCAGCACCGCCCAGTTGCGGTCGCGGATCGAGTTCTTCGTGATGCGCAGCTCCTTCAGCTTCCCCAGGTGCTCGCTCTGGGCCAGCGCCCGCGCGCCGCGATCGGTGATCCGGTTGCCGCGCACGTCCAGCGACTCCAGCGCCCGCAACTGGGGCATGTTCGCCAGCACGACCGCCCCTTCGCTGCCGATCTCGTTGTCGGCCAGGAACAGCTCCCGGAGCCGCGACAGGTCCGGGTGCTCGCCGAGCAGCTTCAGGTCGCGGGCGGTCAGCTCCAGCCCCTCCATGTCGATGCGCTCCAGGCGCGACAGCAGCGGCGATTTGAACAGCGGTTCGGTCCACCACGAGTACGCGCCGCTCACCTGGTCCCAGATGCGGCACGTGGTGAACTTCACCCGGGTCAGCGGGGTGAGCGCGAACCACCGCTCCGCGTGCTGGAGGAACAGGTTCGCGGGCACCTCGACCGTCTGCACGAACCCGCGGGCGAACGACTCCTTGCGGGCGAACGGGATGAACGACTCCAGCCACTGGGCGCCGTGCGCCTTCAACAGCTCGGCCCGGCGCGCGAACAGCACCGCCCGGCGGCGCTCGTCGGCGTCGGTGCCGGGCGGGGTGTTGGCCAGTTCCACCTCCCCCCGGATGTACGCCGCTCGGGCCGTCTGACCGTGCTCTTCGAGCCAGTCGGCGTACACCAGCCGGACGGTGTCGTCGTCCGGCTGCTCGCAGATCAGTCTGAGGAAGGCCGATTCGTCGCTCATGACACCATCGTATCGCGCCCCCCGGGCGCCCCGGCAACGGCAGCGGCACCGGCGGGGGTGGGGTTTCCGTACTATAACCGCGGCCGGGCGCCGGTTCATCGACCGTTGCGGCGCCCCGTGCCGGCGGCACACACGGGCGCCGGCGCACACATTCACTCGGGGGCCGATACGAAATCCGTTTGAAGAGTCGCCTTCTTCTGTAGCCGGCCTCTGTGAGCGCCGGTGGGGCATCATCCGCGTCGCACCGGCCTCACAGAGGCCGGCTACAGAAGGCCCGCACAGGCACAGATCAACCGGATTCGGTGTCGGCCCCCGCTCGCCAGATACAAGGTCATGAGCGAAGAACGCCAACTGCACCTGCTGTCGTCGTACCGGCTGGCCACCTCGTACCCGCTCCAGCAGACGCCGGACGAGGTGGCGGCGTGGCTCAACGGGTACGCCGCCCTGTGGCATCCCGCGGCCCTCGCCGGCGCGACCCAGGCCCCCCAGGCGTCCAGCTCCTACGACCATGACTACCCGCGCACCGGGTTCGTGTACTGCCTCCCCGAGGGGGCGCAACTGTTCCAGCCCGACAACTGGAGCGACCGGGTCGCGGAGGCGAAGGCGGTCGTGTTCCGCGCGACCGCGTCGCGCGCGGAAACCGTCGAGCAACTGCTGGGGGCGCTGCGCGAGGCAGGGCAGACCGGGCCGCTGTTCGACGCGCCCGCGGAGGCCGTCCGCCTGTTCGCCGGGCTGGGCTACGGCTACCAGATGCTCGACACGCTGTACGAGGCGATGGACCACGAGAAGCTGCTCGACGGCCCGGGCTTCTGGGCGGACGTGGTGGCCGCCCGCGACGCCCTCGAGCGCGGCGAGGACTACCTGATTCACCTGCGGGCCGCCGCGGAGAAGCTCCAGGCCGGGCGCGAGCCGGTGTACTCGGGGTCACTGTACTGGCTCGACTGGGTCCACCTCGACCCCAAGAACCTGAACGCGCAGTGGCCGACCTCGTTGCTCGCCGGCCTGCCGATCACGCTGCTCGCGTCCGGCGAAACGCTGGAGCGGCTCGCGGAGCAAGCCCCCGACCGGTTCGCGGAACTCAAAGCCAAGCTCCCGCCCGACTTGCCGCAGGCGGTCGACCTGTGCGTCGGCTCGTACCGGGACCGCGAAGACGCGCTGATGCCGGCCGAGAGCCAGTTGTGGAACCTGCGAGCCGCTCGCAAGGCGGCGCGGGAGTTGTTCGGCGTGGAGCCGGCGGTGTACGGGCGCAAGAAGTCGGCGTACCACCCGCAACTGCCCGGGTGGCTGCTGCACGCCGGGTTCAAGCACGCGGTGCTCATCAGTTCGGACGGCGGGCTGATCCCGAGCATCCGCTCGTCGGCGGTCAACTGGCCCGGCCCGGACGGCAAGGCGGTGGAGGCGTTCACCCGCGAGCCGCTCCCGGCCCACGACCCGCACACGTTCTTCAACCTCGTGTACCACCTGCACCAGGCCACCACCTACGACTCCGCGCCGACGGTGTCGCTGGCCCACAAAGGCGAACCGGCATTCGCGTCGTACGCGGACCTGCTCGCGCTGGCCGACCTGGCGCCGGTGTTCGGCGAGTGGACGAACCTGAGCCGCTACTTCGGGGGCGCGACCAGCGGCGACTACATCGGCGTGCAGTCGGCCGACGAGTTCTTCGCCGATTACCTCGACGAGCGCGTCACCAACGAGCGCCGGCCCGACCCGGTGGGGGGCTTCCCGAAGCACCTGCGGGCGCGGCGCCGCATCGACTCCGCGTTCACGCTCGCGGCGCTGCACCGCGCGCTGACCCCGCACACCGCCGAGGACGAGGCTTCGCTCAAGCGGCTGGAGGCCGTCGAAGACGCGATCGAGCTGGCGGGCGTGAACGGGGTGGAAGACAACCCACCCCCCGGCCCCCTCCCTGAAGGGAGGGGGAGAGAAGGCACTTCTGAAACGTCTGGCGATTCGAGCCTGCCGGGCGCACCGGCCGAACTCCCCCTCCCTTCAGGGAGGGGGTTGGGGGGTGGGTTGTCTTCCCTCGGCGAACTCGAATCGCACTGGGCGCAGAAGCTCGCCGACCGCATCCAGATCCGCTCCGCCGCGGGGCAACCGGGGCTGATGGTGTTCAACCCGTGCGCGTACACCCGGCGCGTCGCGCTGGAGGTGGACGGGTTCCGCGGCGCGATCCCGGTGACCGATCCGGTGAAGGCGGCGGAGTTCTCGGGCGGCGTGGCGCGCCTGGTGGTGGAAGTCCCGCCGCTGGGCTTCGCGTGGGTGCCGCGGGCCGGGAACGCGGCGCCGCCCAAGCCCCGGATCAAGCTCGCCGACGGGCTGACCGTGCGGAACGAGTTCATCGAGTGCGACCTCGACGCCACCACGGGCGGGATTCGTTCGTTCCGCGACCTGCGCACCCGGGCCACGCGCTTCGGTCAGCAACTGGTGTTCAACCCGGGCAGCAAGATGGTGGCCCGCGACATCCGCGTCACTAACAGCGGCGCGGCGCTGGGCGAGATCGTGACCGTCGGCGATCTGGTCAGCGAGCGCGACGAGGTGCTGGCGGGCTTCACGCAGCGGGTGCGGGCGTGGCTCGGCCGCCCGGTGCTCGAGCTGCGCATCGAACTCGACGTGAGGCACCAGCCGTCGGGGTACCCGTGGCACGCCTTCTACGGGGCGCGGTTCGGGTGGCGCGACGACCGCGCGGTGCTGTTCCGCGGCGTGAACGGGGCGAACACACAGACCGGGTACACGCGCCCGGTTTCGCCCGACTACCTCGAAGTCCGGCTCGGGGCCGAGCGCTCGTTCCTCTTCACCGGCGGGCTACCGTTCGTCCAGCGGCACGGGTCGCGCATGGCCGACGTGATCCTGGCGCCCGAGGGCGAGCGGACGCGGGCGTTCGACCTGCTGCTCGCCACCGACCGCGAGTGGCCGATGCAGACCGCGCAGGGCTGGGTGTCGCCCACGCCGGTGGTGCCCACCGAGAAGGGGCCGCCCGCGGTGGGCACCACCGGGTGGCTGGGGCACGTGGACATCCCGAGCCTGCTGCTGCTGAGCCTGCGGCCGTGCCCCGCGGGCGAAGGCGCCGGCCGGGCGGTGGCGGGGACGTTCGTTGAAACGGCGGGGTTCGGCGGCGCTGCAGACCTGCGGTTCGCCCGCGACCCGAGCGCCGCGGCGCTCGTGGACGCTGCGGGCAACGTGCTCCAGCCCCTCACGCTGAACGGCGACGCGATTCCGCTCGAATACTCCGCGGGCGAGACGTTCCGCGTGCGGGCCGAGTGGGTGTGACCGCGGGCCGCCGGAGTTACCCCGGGGGCGCGGGCGCCCTGCCACTGACGCGCACGCGCCGTGGGCCTTCACGAAGCGTCGTCGCACTCACTTCGGGCGCCGAACCGAAGGGCCGGAGGCCCGCGCCCCGTCCCGGCGCCATCGGACCGACCAATCGCTCGGCTTTCGGGTTCCGCTCGGCAGTTCCGTTCAACACCCGGAGCCGTTCATAAACTGCCAGTAGGTTGCGCGCGGGCGTGCTGTTCCGCGCGGTTGACCGTTCTCCCCTTTCACGAGGAGCTGACCATGGCGCACACTCTGCCCGCGCTGCCTTACGCGTTCGACGCGCTCGAGCCGCACATCGACGCCAAGACGATGGAGATCCACAGCCAGAAGCACCACAAGGCGTACGTGGACAACCTGAACAAGGCGCTCGAGTCGGCCCCGGAACTGGCGAACAAGGACATCACCACGCTGCTCCGCGAGATCGCCAGCGTTCCCGCGTCGATCAAGCAGGCGGTCATCAACAACGGCGGCGGGCACCACAACCACGCGCTGTTTTGGGAGGTCATGGGGCCGAACGCCGGCGGCGAGCCCACCGGGGCGATCGCGGACGCCATCAAGGACGCGTTCGGGGACTTCGCCAAGCTGAAGGACGCGGTGAAGGCGAACGGCACCGGCCAGTTCGGCAGCGGGTGGAGCTGGGTCGTGTACAACCCGACCAGCGGCAAGCTCGAAGCGATCAAGAAGCCCAACCAGGACAGCCCGCTGATGGACGGCCTCGTGCCGGTGCTGGGCGTGGACGTGTGGGAGCACGCGTACTACCTGAAGTACCAGAACCTGCGCCCCGCGTACATCGACGCGTGGTGGAACGTGGTCAACTGGAAGGCGGTCGAGGCCAAGTACGCCGCCGCCAAGGCCGGGAAGTAAG
>NZ_JAXBLV010000185.1:0-68991 GCF_034097035.1 Gemmata algarum | reverse complement strand
CTTGGCGCTACGGGAGGATTGCTTCTCACTTCGCGCGGGCCGCGTTGCGCTTCCGTGTAGCGGCAGCCTTTTTGGCGCTTTCTGATCGCTGTGCGGCGGTGCGTCCGGCCGATGCCGCTCCGCCCTTTACCCCGCCCCGGCGGGCCGCGGCGTTCGTGTCAGGCACCCCGCGCCCGCTACCCGATTTGTTTCCGCCACCCGAATCCGCGTTTACAGTCGCCCAGGCGCGACGCTCCGCCTCGTCTTCCGGCACACCGCGATCCTCATAACTGTCCGCGATGTGCTCGGCTTTTCGCTTTTGCTTGTCCGTGTATTTGTCCTTGCTACCGCGTGGCATGATACTCCCCTCAAGGTCCGTGGGCGCCTGAAAAGGAGACGCAAGCAACGGGCCAAACGGCGGACTCGGGTTAAGTTTCGCAGCCCGGCGCACTATGGGACAATAGACCGCGACCACGCGGATCTTGAGTAGCGACTCGCCCGACAGACGTTTGTCGCTGGGAAGCGATTGGGTGAGAACCGCACGAGCGGCACCTGATTTGCACGCAACTGGCGTTAAAATCGTCTTGGTCTGCCCCTGACCGAGTTCCGGCACCTGCCGGAACCGGAGCCGCCGGTTAGCCCAGAACAAGGAACCGTCAGATGGACAACATCCGCGTGCTGCTGGCCGATGACCACGCGGTCGTGCGCGAGGGGCTGAAAGCGCTCATCAGTGCCGAACCGGGTATGGAACTCGTGGGCGAGGCGAGCGACGGGCGGGCGGCCGTCACGCTTACTACGGAACTGGACCCGGATGTGGTGGTGGTGGACGTGTCGATGCCCGAACTGAACGGGGCCGAGGTGACCGCTCACCTGAAGGCCGAGCGGTCCGACCGCAAGGTGCTCGCGCTGACGGTACACGAGGACCGCGGGTACATGCGGCGGTTGCTCGAGGCCGGGGCCGCCGGGTACGTGCTCAAGCGGGCCGCCCCGTCCGAATTGGTGCAGGCGATCCGAGCTGTCGCCGGCGGGGGGACGTACCTGGACCCGGCACTGGCGACCGGGGAACCGGGCGAGTTCAGCGACCCGGCACGTGAGGCCGGTGGCACCGGCGCCGAGCTGAGCGAGCGCGAGACCGAGGTGGTGCGGCTCATTGCCTTGGGGTACAGCAACAAGGAGATCGCGGGCCGGCTCAAGCTGTCGGTGAAAACCGTCGAGACGTACAAGACGCGGTCGATGGAAAAACTCGGGGTGCGCACCCGGGTAGACATTGTCCAGTACGCGGCCCGACGCGGGTGGCTCGCAACCTGACCCGCTGGGCTGAGCAAGCGCGAGGCCGCAACGGCTCTGGACGTATCACATCTTTGGTGCCCCTCGATTCGTGGGGAAGTCAGAGAGCCAATTTTCCCAAAGCGGTCTGGCACGCAAGGCGAAAGCTCCAGAAGCTGGGCGGCCCATATGCCCACTACAAGGCACTCGCGTCCCCGTGGCTGAGCCCTTCTGTCCGACAATGAGAACGACCGACCAGAAGTCGCCAGGTCAGCAAGTCATAAAGTCACAAGACATTACCACTAATAAATTTGCGGCCTTGCGACTTTCGCCGAGCGGACTTTTGACCGGAAGTCCTTACTGGTGCGGCTGTGAGCGTCATTCGCGATCTCGCCCATCCAGTGCGATAAAGTCTTGGGGAACGTCGCGCTTGGGACTTGTCGTGCGCGTTCCGCGCGTCGGCGGCCGGGTGGAAGTGGGTTAGTCCCAGAGGCCGGATGAACGCGACGATCAGCCCAGCAATCTCCGCGAATAGGCTCACACAAAGCAAATGGTAAGACACGGCGGCGGCGTGTGCGTCCGTGCCGCCCGTGATAAGATGACTGGAGACCCAACCTTTCCGGTGGCCGTCATGAAGCGGGTGCGAATCGGGAACGGGTGCGGCTTTTGGGGCGACAACCTCGACGCGCCCGTCGAGCTGGCGTCGGGCGGGGGGCTCGACTACCTGACGCTCGAGTACCTCGCCGAGCTCACGATGTCGATCCTCGCCGTCCAGAAGGCGAAGGACCCGGCCGCCGGGTTCGCGACCGACTTCATCGACGTGCTTTCGCGCCTCGCCCCCGTTCTCGGAGCACAGCCGAAACTCAAGGTCGTGACGAACGCGGGCGGGATGACCCCCCACGCGTGCGCCCGTCGGGCGAAACAGGTTCTTACGGCCGCCGGACTCGCGCACAAGCGCGTCGCGGTGGTGAGCGGCGACGACCTGTTCCCGCGGCTCGACGCGCTCGTGGCCGCCGGCCACCCCCTCAGCCACCTCGACAGCGGCGCCCCCCTTGCCGAGATCCGCGACGCCGTGGTGAGCGCGAACGCGTACCTCGGAGCGCGGCCCATCGCGGAGGCGCTGGCGCTCGGCGCGGACATCGTCGTCACCGGGCGCGTCGCGGACGCCTCGCTCACGGTCGGCCCGGCGGCGTTCGAGTTCGGGTGGGAGTTCGGCGCGCCGGCCCTCGACCGGCTCGCGGCGGCCACGGTCGCGGGGCACCTGATCGAGTGCGGCGCGCAGGTCACCGGCGGGCTGTGGATCGGGGCCGACGACGCCACGCGGCTCGGGAGCGTCGGCTACCCGATCGCGGAGCTGAGCGCGGACGGCTCGTTCACCCTCTCCAAGCCGGCCGGGACCGGCGGCGCGGTGAACCTCGAAACGGTGTCCGAGCAGCTCCTCTACGAGGTGGCCGACCCGGCCCGCTACTTCACCCCCGACGTGGTGGCAGACTTCACCACCGTTGCGCTGACCCAGCAGGCGCCGGACGTGGTGCGTGTGACCGGCGGCACCGCGAACGGCCTCACGGACACGTACAAAGTCTCGGTGGCGTACCGGGACGGCTTCATGTCCGCGGGCACGCTGGTCATCGCCGGGCCGGGCGCGGCGGCGAAGGCCCGGCGGTCGGGCGCGGTCCTCCTGGAGAAGTTGAAGCGGGCCGGGTTCACCTACGCCGAAACGCGCGTGGAAGCGCTCGGGGCCGGTGACTGCGTGCCGGGCGTCGTCGGCGCGGCGGGCGACCCGCCGGAGGTGGTGCTCCGGGTGGCGGTGCGCGACCCGCGGCGGGCGGCGGTGGAGCGGTTCACGAAGGAGTTCGCCCCGCTGGTGACCTCGGGGTTCCCGGGGACCACCGGCTACACGACCGGGCGCCCGCCGGTGCGCGAGGTGTTCGCGTACTGGCCGGCGCTGGTCGCCAAGTCCGCCGTCGCGCCTGTAGTGGAGGTGGTGTGATGCCCCGCGTGCCCCTCTCGCACATCGCACACGGCCGCAGCGGCGACAAAGGGTCGCACGCGAACGTCGCGGTGATCGCCCGCACGGACGCCGGGTTCGCCTGGCTCCGCGACAACCTCACGGCGGAGGCCGTGGCCGCGTACTTCGCGCCCCTGGGGCCGAGCCGCGTGGAGCGGTACGAGGCGGCCAACGTCCGCGCGCTCAACTTCATGCTGTACGACGTGCTGGCGGGCGGCGCGAGCCGGTCGCTGCGCACCGACACGCAGGGTAAGACATTGGCGGTGGCGCTGCTGCGGATGGAAGTGGACTGGGACGAGCCCGCCCCCGGCCTCCCGTCCTGAACCGCCGTCGGTCCGTTCTTCGACAACGCGAGGGCTCCCGATGTCCGATGTCGTTCGGTACGAGCTGCGCGGGCCGGCCGCGGTGGTCACGCTGAACCGGCCCGAGAAGCGGAACTCGCTGTCGCGCGAGCTGATCGCGGATCTGAGCGACGCCTTCTTGCGCGCCGCGAGCGATCCCGACGCGCGGTGCGTCGTCCTGACGGGCGCCGGCCCGGCGTTCTGCGCCGGGATGGACCTGGACGAACTGCGCGCCACCCTTGGCCCCGATTCTGATAAGGTGTGGGACGACGCGCACCGGCTCTCGGCGCTGTACGAGCTGATCTACACGCTTCCGAAGCCCACGGTCGCCGCGGTGAACGGGGCCGCGGTCGCCGGTGGGGCGGGGCTGGTCACCGTGTGCGACCTCGCGGTCAGCGTTCCGGACGCCAAGTTCGGCTACCCCGAGGTGCGCCGCGGGCTCGTCGCGGCGATGGTGATGCCGCACCTGCTGCGGCACGTCGGGGAGCGGATGGCGCGGTGGCTCTTGCTCACCGGCGAGTTGATCGACGGCCTCGCGGCGCTCCGGATGGGGTTGGTCAACCAGGTGTCCTCTGCGGAAACGCTGATCGCGACCGCCGGCGAGTGGGCGCGGGCGCTGTCCGAGGGCGGCCCCAAGGCGCTCGCGACCACGAAGGACCTGCTCCGCCGCTGCTCGCGCCAGGGCGTCGCGGTGGACGCCCTCGCAAAGGCCAGCGCCGAGCCGCGTCTGACCGAGGAGTGCAAGGGCGGTCTGGCCGCGTTCTTCGAGAAGAAGCCCGCGCCGTGGGCGCCCCGCCCTTAAACGGGTGAACCCGCTCCGGCAATCCGGCAACTGGAGGGCGCCGATTCATGAACCCCATCGTCGGCATCGGCGAGGTGCTGTGGGACGTGTACCCCGACGGCCATAAAGTCGCCGGCGGGGCGCCGTTCAACTTCGCGTTCCACTGCCACCAGCTCGGGCACCCCTCCGTTATCGTCTCACGGGTCGGCGCCGACGAACTGGGCCGCGAGCTGCGCGAGCGCGTCCGCGAGTTGGGCCTTTCGGACGAGTACATTCAGACCGACCCCGAGCACCCGACCGGCACCGTACAGGTGACGCTCGGGGCAAACGCGGTCCCGAAATACACGATAACGGAATACGTGGCCTGGGATTACATCGCCTGGGAGGACCGATTAGAGGCGCTCGCGGCGTCACACCGGGCGGTTTGCTTCGGCACGCTCGCGCAACGGTTCGGCACCCCAGTTCCCGTTCACCGATTTACAACGCCGCGCAGCACAACGGCACTGGCCGTTTTCGATGTGAATTTGCGCGGCTCGTATTTCGACGTTGATCGCCTGGAGTGGGGGCTGGGCGTTTGCGACTGGTGCAAGATCAACGCCGACGAACTCAATACTTTGCGTGCCTTACTCGGCTGCTCGACGCCAAACGAACTCGCCCAAGGGTGGATGTCGGCGTTTGCCGAGCAGGCGGTGATTGTGACGCACGGCGAAGGCGGGTGCGAGATCTACCACCAGCGAGAAGCGCGCGACGCGAAAGGCGATCCGCTCTTCCCGTCCGAAGCGTTTGCCGTGCCCGGTGTGAAGGCAAACGTTGTGGACACGGTGGGCGCCGGCGACGCGTTCACAGCGGCGATGGTGTGCCTGCACCTCGAAGGGAAGTCGCTGCGTGAGGCCGCCGCGTTCGCGGTCCACTACGCGGCGCGGGTGTGCGAGCAGCCCGGGGGGACGCCCCGCATCGCCCGCGCCGAGGTCGAACGCGCCGCCGGGCTGAGGTGAGGCCGTGAAACCCCACTTCTGGCGCCCGCCCGTTCTTTCCACCGAGCGCGTCACGCTCCGACCGTTCGTCAACGAGGACGCGGAGGCGCTGTTCGAGTACGCGAGGAACCCGAACGTCACTCGGTTCACGCTTTGGGACGCGCACCAGACCGTTGCGGACACGAACACCTTCATCCGCGATTACGCTGTGCTACGGTACATGGAAGGGATGCCCGAGCCCTACGCCATCACGCTCAAACCCGCGCCGCAGCCGGTCGGGTCGTGCGGATGCTTTTGGGCCGCCGAGCCGCACCGCACGATGGAGCTGGGCTACTGGATCGGCGAGCCGTTCTGGGGCAAGGGGTACGTCGCCGAGGCGTGCCGGGCGGTGCTCGGGCTCGCGTTCGCGGAGTTCGGCCCCGAGCGGATGCAGGCGCGGGTGATCGACGGGAACGCGGCGAGCGGGCGGGTGCTCGAGAAGCTCGGGTTCCGCTACGAGGGGACGCTCCGGCGGGCGCTGTTGCGCCGGGGGCGCTTCGAGGACGTGCGGATGTACTCGCTGACGCGCGAGGAGTGGGGCCGGGACCAGAAACCTGAAATCACGTGAGGCGCGGATGGGTACGGGCGTCGCGGACCGGGTGCGCGGGGTGCTGTTCGGCCAGGCCGTCGGCGACGCGCTGGGCTTCGGGACGGAGTTCCTCTCCCGCACGGACGTCAAGAAGCACTTCCCGTTCGGGTTGCAGCGGTACGCGCAGCTCACCCGGTTCCGGCCGTGCCCGGAGTGGCAGCCGGGCGACTGGACCGACGACACCGACCAGATGCTCTGCATCTGCGACAGCCTGCTCGCGCGCGGCCGGTTCGAGCTGCTCGACATCGCGGCCCGCATCCGCCACTGGGCCACCGCGGACGGGTTCGGCGTCGACCAGGTCGTCTACACCGCGGCCCGCGACCGCCGCTTCCTCACCGACCCGCACGCCGTCGCGCAGCGCTATTGGGAGACGAACGGGCGGGGGGCCGCGAACGGCGGGGTGATGCGCACGTCCGTGCTCGGGGTGTGGGGGCACGCGGACCCGCGGCGCGTGCGCCAGAACGCGGAGGAGGCGTGCCGGCTCACCCACGCCGACCCCCGGTGCGTCGGCTCGTGCGTCGCGGTGTGCCTCGCCGTGCGCGAGCTGCTCCTCGGCGAGGATGATATGAACGCCCTGACGGACGCCGTTTCCGAGCAGGTGCGGGAGTACCACCCGGAACTCGCCGACTGCCTCTCGGCCACCGCGGCGCCCTCGCTGGAGGCGTTCGACCTCGACGAGGGGCTGAACCCGAACGAGCCGGACCGCGCCGGGGACACGCTCAAAGCGCTCGGCGCGGGGTTCTGGGCGCTGCGCAACGCCCACTCCTTCCAGTCCGGCATTTCGCACATCATTCACGAAGGCGGGGACGCGGACGCGAACGCGGCAGTCGCCGGCGCCCTGCTCGGCGCGCGGTTCGGGGCCGCCGCGATCCCGGCCGAGTGGCGCCAGGGGCTCGTTTACGGCGCCCAGCTCGAAACCCGGGTTCAGCAGCTTCTCACACACTTTTAAGAACCGGCGCGAACTTCGCCCGCCATTTCACTTTTGCACGCAACTCCCCCCCAGATCCTTTAGAGGGAGCATACAGCATTTCCTCTTTGACGGTATGATTTTGGTAGTGCCTGAGGGCCGAGCCGTGCCGAACGCGCAACCGATCGTCGTCCAGGTGACCGTCTCGGTCACCGCGCTGGTGTACCCCGAGCCCGAGGCGGGGGGGTACTCGGCCGCGGTGCCGGCATTGCCGGGGTGCTACACCGAAGGCGAGACGCTCGACGAGGTGCGGGCCAACCTGCGCGAGGCCGCCGAGGCGTGGCTCGCGGCGGCGCACGACCACGCGTCCCACGCCCCGCGGCGCGAGGGAGAGGCATGAAGCGGATGTTCGGGTTGCAGATGTGTCAGTCGTTGGAGAGCCGGGGGTGGGTGCTGGTACGCGTGTCCGGGGTGCATCACATTTACCGGCACCCCACGAATCAGCGTTACACGATCGTCCCCGTCCGCCGCAGCAAGCCGATGAAGCCCACCACCCAGCGGCACCTCGCCCGCGACCTCACGCCGCTCGTGGACGAGTTGTGAGCCGAGAGGGGGCGGCCGTGTTACTTCTTGTCCGTCAGCCTGCCGGTGATGCCGGACACGCTCGCGCGGGTCGCACGGATGCGGTCGAGCAGGTTCTGTTTGGCGATGCTGGCAGGGTCTAGCGGGAGCCCGGACACGGAGGGCGACGGCCCCTTCGCGTCCCCCGCGAGTTTCGCCGCTTCCGCCTTCTCCTCTTGCGTCTCGCCCTTCGACAGCCGGTCCTCGGCGTCCACGAACCCCATTTCGCCGTACATCTGCTTCAGCTCGCCGACGCGCACCACCCGCTCGAGCCGGATGTACCCGATCTCGTCATAGGGCACGAAGAACGCGCGGCCCTCGTCGGTCGTGCCCCCCTCGCGCCCGCGGAACACTAGGTACGTCGGCTCGAACCGAACGACCACCTCGACCGAGAGGACGAACTGGTTCCGAAGGACCAGGTTCATCTGCGGGTGCGACGCCTCCGGAACCCGCTTGAACATCTCGACGCAGTCTTCGCGGCGCACGTCGGCCTCCTCCGGGGGTTCCGAAACTCGGACACAGAATCCGAACGAAGGCACGCCCCACACGGGTTCGGATCTCGTGCGTTCTCGTTCCGATTTCCCGCCGCCGGGCGGGGTCAGTCGCGCATAACTTCGAGCGCCTGGGGCGGTTGGGTGAACCGGCGGTACAGCCAGACCTGCGAGGCGCCGGCCACGAGCCCGCCCCCCGCACACACCACGCGCCAGTCGAGCAGCCGCTCGAGCGCCCCTTTCGGCTCCGGCCGCAGAACCCCCGCCCCGGGATCGTTCTCGCGCAGCGCCGCGGCCCGGGCCGGCCCGGCGTCCTCGAACGCGCTCAGAGCCAGGGCGAGAGCGGCGGTGGTCAGCAGCGCGCCGAGCAGCAGCAACAACGGAGGGCGGGCGAGTGCCCAGGGGTCCCGCTGGTACGGCTGGAGCCGGTACCCGTCGCCGAGCCGCCGCCAGAACTTGGTGAAGCACATGTCCGCGGCTTCCGACGTCGCGAACACCACCGTCAGCCCGCTCGTCCCGAGCCCGCCGCTCACGTACTCGGCGGTCAGCGTGTTCCGCAGCAGGTCGAGCCGGAGCCGGCGGACCGCGATCAGCTCCACGACCACCGCGAGCGGCCCGAGCAGTTCCTCCAGATTACCCCCGTTTTCGATCGCGGCGACCAGTTCGGCTCGCGGCGCGCCCGCCAGGGGCGCTAGGTACAGGCGGGTGGCGGTGAGCACGACGAGCGAGTGCGAACTCACGTCCGGATGCGCCCACACCCGCCGGCGGGTGGCGCCGGGGAGGGTGGTGTCGAGCACTATTTCGCCGGGAGCGGCCATTACGGTTGGAGGTGGAACGAGGAACAATCCCACGTGTAACGGGTAGCACGCCGGGGGGGACGGGTCAAACCGAGAGGGGCGGGCGCGGGGGGTGAAAAGGCACAGTCCGGACACGCCGCAGCCGCGCCTAACGGCCGCAGTTCCGGCGCCAGCCACTTTGAAACGACGCAACCCGGCTGATCCTCACTCCGCCTGAAGTTCTGGAAACACCGCGGGGGACAGCTTTGCAGCGACGAGGTGGTCGTGCAGCCGCTTCTTGACCTGGAACTTCAGGTTCGCAATGTCCTGCTCGGTCCGCTTCAGCCGGGCCGCCACGTCGGCGTTGCCCCAGCCCTTGACGTACAGGAGTTCCAGCGCCATCACCTTCGGCCACTCCCCCTTGGTCTGGAAGTCGCGCACGAGGTCGCGGAGCGCCTGCCCCAGAGCGACTTCCTCGCGCTCGCGCTGCTCCGAGCTGCGGGCCAGCGTCGAGGCGCCGCGCTGCCGGTCGTCGGCCCGCGACATCGCCTCGTCCTCGCTGTCGGTGCCGCTCTGGAACCGGCTCCGGCCCATCTTCCGCAACTGGTCCGTCACCTTGTGGGCGGCGATGGTGAACAGCCAGGTTTGCAGGTCGCGCTTGTCGTCGTAGTTCACCAGGCTGTTGCTGAACCCGATGAACGTTTCCTGCACCACGTCCTCGACCGAGGCGTGGTCCTTGAGCCGGCGCCGCACGTACGCCGTGAGCCGGCCCCGGTACCTCTTATCCAGTTCGGCCCACGCGGTCTGGTCGTTGGCCCGCACCCGGGCGATGAGCAGCCGGTCGGATTCGGTGATCATGGGCAACCAGCCGGTGTTCGGTGTCGTGGCGGTCGAGCGTTGTGGTGCCGAGTACCTTGGCCCGACGGTCGCTTCCGTCCGGCGCGGCGGCTGAAGCGGAGCCGGGCTCTAACCGCTCACTATACGAGCACCAGCGCGGCGGCGGCAGCGACGGCCAGGGTTGCGGCCCCGATCGCGAGCCAACTCGTCAGGTACCCGCGGGTCCACTCGTCGGCCCGGAGGAACAGGAACCCGGCCAGCGCGATCGCGGTCAAGGAGCCGAGCACCCGCAGCCCCCCGGCCACTCGCTCCTGGGTCCGCAACTCACGCACCTGATCGGCCGTCACCTCCACGTCGTACTCAACGTAAACCAGTTCCCCCGTAACGCCGTACCGGGCGAACGTGCTCGCCTCCTCGGCGTCCGGCGGGCGCACGGTGCGGCTGTCTTTGCGCAAGAACTCGTGGCGCACCTCGTTGGGCGCCACCTTGTGCCGCACCGGCGGGTCCAGTTCGGCGAGCCGCTTTTCGACCACCTCGCACGCCAGCATCAGGGCGTCCTCCTCGGCCTCGGCCTCGGTCGCGTACGGGATCGCGCTGCTCACCCGCTCGCGGACCACAAGCGCCCCGGTCCCGGGGCGCGGCGTCGCCTTCGGCGCCGGGGCGGCTTTCATCACCACAACCGGCGGCGCGGGCGGGGCCGGCGGCGTGCCCCCCTTGGGCGCCACGGCACGGCCGAGCAGCGTGTCCTTCCACGAGCGCCGGACGGCCAGTTCCGGGTGCGCGTCGGCCTGGGCCTGAGCGGCCCCCGCAACGCAGTCGGCCGCGAGCGTGCCGGCGTCGCGCCGGGCGCGGTCGGCCTTGCTGCCGATCGCGCCGCCGGGCGGCGCGGGTTTGGCGCACGCGGGCAGTACGAGGCACAGCCCGACCGTCGCCAGCCGGATCAGGTTCCGCCCCCGACTCGTCATGACGCGCCCCCTCCGTTGTTCGTTTCGGTCGCTCATGCGCGGGTCCGCGGCGGCGGGCCGGCCCACGGGCTGGCGACCTGCGCGGCCACCGCCGCGATCACCAGGACCGCCACCCCGGTCATCGCCGGCGGCACCTCATGGGGCCGCAAAAACAGGAACACCACGCCCAGCAGCCCCGCCCAAAAGATCGGGACGAACCGGACCCGCTCGCGCCGCCGGTAGTCAGTCGCCCGCCACCACGGGCACAGCCCCACGGTGGCCCCGAAGTAGACCAGGTACCGCATCGCGGCGCCGAGCGTGTCCTGCCCCAGCCGGTGCCCGGTGAACAGGACGACATCGCGGGTGGACGCCGCCGCGGTGCCCGTCGGCAGCCCCCACCCGTCGAGCCAGAAGGCCAGCCCGCCGACCCCCAACCCGAAGGCCGCCTGGACCGCGCGCCGGCCCCACGGGTTGGCCTCGCTCCGCTTCGGAAGCCGGCCCAGGACCATCACCGCCCACGCCAGCGCCGTGGACAGCAGGAACACGCGCCCGAGCAGCGCCCACTGCACCGGCCCCTGGAACACGGCCCAGGGGGCCGTGCAGGCGGCGGCGACCAGCGGCGCCAGCGCCACCCCGCCGGCCAGTTCGGTCAACCGGTCGCGCACGGTACGCACCGGCGGCCACGTGGGCGGCACCTTCGGTGCCCGCGTGGCCCGGGGGGCCGCCGGCACCGGCACCGCAACCGGGCGGACCGCGTCGGGCGGGGCCAGGTCCAGCGGCTCGGGCATAACCGGGGTCGCCCGCGCGGGGGCTGGGAACGATGGGGTCGGGAACTGGGTGGCGGTCGGCGCGTCGGCCCGGCGCCCGCCCACGAACACGTCCTCGACCGCCCGCGCCAGCTCTGCGGCGGTCGCGTACCGCTTCGCGGGGTCCTTCTCCAGCGCCCGCCCGATCACCTCGCGGTACGGCGGGGGGAGCTTCGCTAGGTCTGGCGTCTCCGTAATGTGCTTCAGCAGCACCTCGTAGGGCGTCTCGCCGTTGAACGGCCGCAGCCCGGTCACCATCTCGTACAAGATGACGCCGCACGCGTAGATGTCGATGCTCGCGGTGTAGTTCCCGTTCTTGATCTCCGGCGCCATGTAGTAGGGCGTGCCCACCCCGCGGCTCAGTTCGTCGCGCTCGCTGCCGCTGATCCGCCGCGACAGCCCGTAGTCGCCGATCTTGAGCTGCCCGTGCTCGATGAAGATGTTCCCGGGCTTCAGGTCCCGGTGGACGACGCCCTGGTTGTGCAGGTAGCCGACCCCGCGGCACAGCGCCGCGAACCACTCGCGCACCACCGGCGTGGGGAGCCCGGTGGGGTGCTTGTTGATGACGTGCGCGAGCGACTCGCCGAACACGTACTCCATCACCACCCAGTGCTCGCCGCGGGCGTCGGTCCGCAGGTCGAACAGGTGGACCAGGTTCGGGTGCTTGAGGTTGAGGCAGTGGCCGACGCCGCGGAGCTCGGCGTCCGTGCTGTTGCACAGCAGCTTGAGCGCGACCTCTTTGCCACCGTCGCTGACGGCGAAGTACACTTCGCCGAACGCGCCCTGGCCGACGCCCCGTTTGAGGGTGAACCCGTCGAGCGGGCGCTGCCCGGACCGGTAGGTGAACTTCATCGCGGCCATTACGGACCCCTGCGGCGGGGGGCGCACCACCCCTCTCATTCCTAATGATTCGCACGCCCGGCACGCACATTGGAACAAAAATTCGGTGCCGCGGCAGTTGGGGGCATTATAACCGCCCCGCGGCTCCGCAGGACAATTGGTTGCCGCGCCCCCGCTGCGGCGTACAACACCGCCGGTCGGGTACGCGCCTGGTGGCCCGTTCCCCACTCTTGGAGGACCGACGATGAAGAAGCTCGCGCTCGCTGCGTTCGTGTTCGGGCTGGTCGGGATGCTCGCGCTCGCCGGCACCGCCCGCGCGGCGGACAAGAACGACGCCACCGGCACCTGGAAGGTCACCGCCAAGCTCGGCAAGAAGGACGTGGAATCGACCTGGAAGCTGGAGAGCAAAGACGGCAAGCTCACCGGCACCGTCACGATGAACAAGGGGGAGGTGAAAATCGAGGACGGGAAGATTAAGGACGGCGAGTTCTCGTTCAGCGTCACCCGCGAGATCAAAGAGAACAAGGTGACCAGCAAGTACACGGGCAAGGTCACCGGGGACACGATCAAGGGCACCGCGACCAGCAGCTTCAACGACAAAGAGTTCAAGAGCGAGTTCGAGGGCAAGCGCGAAAAGTAAGAGGCCGGCCCGGGCGCTCCTCATGGAGCGCCCGCGCTTACGAGCCCTTCCCGCGCCCAACCGCGCGGCACTTCAGCGGCGTGTGCAGGACCGAACACGCACCCCCCGCAAACGACAACAGATTCGCCTGATTAACCCTTCGTCCGTCTGCCGTGCGTGCGGAAACGGGTCACGCTCGTGGTCCGTGGCCATTTAACGAACACGCCACTGCGGGTGAGACTTGAGGACGTCCGCTCGCACCGCGCTCGTGCCTCTAAAATTGCTAATAGTGGCAACGGTAAGCGTTTCGATGCCGGCGAGTTGCCGGAGCCCGGTGTCGGTGATGTCCGCTCCGATCAAGTCGAGCCAGGAGAGCCCGGTCAAGTTCGCAAGCCCCTTCAGCCCCTCATCCGTCACGTCTTTACTTTGAATTGATAATCGCATTAGTGTGGTCAGGGCGGCCACCTGCTTCAGGCCGCGGTCGTTGATCGGCGCCCCCGCTAGGTCGAGTTCCCTGAGCTTCCGCAGTGCAGCAAGATGCTTTAACCCCGCTCCGGTTATCGGTGTGCTGGCGAGAGATAAGAAGACGAGGGCCGGGAGCGGTGGCACGTGCCTGAGCCCATCATCGGTGACGGGTGCCCCGTCCAGCACCAAGTACTGGAGCCGGTGCAGGCCCGCGAGGTGCTTCAAGCCGCTCCCGGTCACGCGGCTCCCTCTCAAGTCCAGTACGCGCAGCTCGGTGAGCGCCGCCAAGTACTTGAGCCCCTCGTCCGTCACGGCCTTCGGCGGCGGGAAGCGCAGATCTTCGAGCCGCACCAGCCCGGCGAGGTGCGCGAGCGCGGAGTCGGTTCCGCAAGGGACGTGGAGCTTGCGCAGCTCGGCGAGCGGCGCCAGGTGCTTGAGCCCCTCGTCCGTCACCGCCGTGCGGCCGAGATCGAGGCTCCGGAGTTGCTTCAACCCGCCGAGCCGGCCGAGCCCGGCGTCTGTCAGCCCCGTGCCGCCGAGGTCGAGAAAACGGAGCTGGAGGAGTTGCTTGAAGTGCCCCGCGGCGGCTTCATTTCGCAGCGGAACGTCCCGAAGGCCCAGGTGCTCGAGCTCGCGCAAGTTGGGCAGCACGTCCAGCCCTTCTTCCGTCACGTTCGTCCCGGAAACGTCCAGGTGCCGCAGGTTCGTCAGGCCGTTCAGCTTCCGGAACCCGATATCGGTTATGGCACTGAACGAGACATCGAGGGCGCGAAGCTCGGACAGCTTGGCGACGTGGTCGAGATCGGTGTCGGTCAGCCGTTCGGCACCGCCCGGCTTAGCCTGACAAAGGGCCAGTGCGATCAAGTGCTTGAACCGGACGATCTCCCGCAGCCAGCCTTCCGGCAGCCGGCACATCGTGTGGTCCAACCCGAACGGTTGTTCGGGAGCCGGAAGGTCGACCGGCAGCTCCGGCGGAAGAAGGGTCTTCCCGTCCGGACCGAGCCGGCCCCAACCGTGGGGGAAACGAAACGCCGGCGTTTCGCCCGGCTGGGCGGTCGCGCCGGTGCGAAAGCGCAAGTGCTCGTCTAGCTAGCCGACCTCGGCACCGGCCTTTTGCCAGGCCGCGACCACGTCCGCGGTGAGCGGCTTGGGCGCACCGCCCGGCGGCGCCGGCGCGGCGCACAACCGCCACGGGGTCAAAAGCGCCACACACACGGCCACGGCCCCCATCGAGCGCATACCAGCTCCTCCGAAACGGCTGTCCGGTAAGCTAACCAGGCGCGCGGCGCGCTCGCAATCGCAACCGAGCCCGGCGGCGCCCGCGCGGGCGCATCACAGGCGCGGGTCGATCGGCTCGCTCTCCAGCGCCAGGACCGCGAACACGCACTCGTGAACCGCACGCAACTCGGCCCCGCGGGCGAACCGCTCCAGCCCCTCCAACCCTAGCCCGAACTCGCGCGCCGCCAGCCCGCGTTTCGCCCCCACCGCCCGGTGCTTCAGCCGGCCCAGGTGCTCCGGCGCCAGATAGTCCGGCCCGTAAATGATCCGCAGGTACTCGCGCCCGCGGACCTTCAGCGCCGGCTGCGCGAAGAACTTCCGCCCGCGGGTCAGCGGTTCGAGCGGCTTCACCACCATCCCCTCGTCCCCGGCCTCCGTCAGGTCCAGCCACCATCGTGTGGCGGCTTCCTCCTGGGCCGGGTCGGTCAGGTCCACCACCCGGAACGGGGTGGCGAGCACCTGTGGGGCGGTCGCGAGTTCCGCGAGCGTCCGCATGTGCCACTCGTGCGTCCGGTCGAAGTACAGTTGGCCCTCCGTGGCGAGCAAGAAGAACGGCGCGAACTTCAGGTCCGCGACCGAGTTCACCGGCCAGCAGTACCGCCGGTACGCGGCCACGAACCGCTCGGCGGCTTTCGCCTTGGCCGCGAACCGGCCCGCGAGTTCGGTACCGCCCGGGCCGAACAGCGAGTTGACCTCCGCCAGTGCGGCGGTCGCAGCGCTGCCGGTGGCGGCGTACTGGCGCCGCAACAGCTCCTGGGCCTTCGCGGACCACGGCATCAACTCGCCATCGAGCGCGACCCAGTCCGTACCGAACTTCGCCCACCAGTCGGCCCGGGTGAGGGCGTCGCGCAGCAACCCCAGGAACGCGGCCTCGGTGGCCGGGTCGTCGAAGAACCGGCGCCCGGTGCGGGTGTAGACGATCCCGCTCTCACCTTCCGCGCCGAACCGGCGGGCCGCCGCCGCCTCGTCCTGACACACGACCGCCACCGCGCGAGAGCCCATGTGCTTCTGCTCGCACACCACCCGGTCCGCGCCCTCGCTCCTGAAGTAGCGGAACGCTTCGGCCGGGTGTTCGAGGAACTCGGGCCGCGCCGACGCCTCGCACGGCGACATCGTCGGCGGCAGGTACACGAGCCACCGCGGGTCGGCCGCGAACCGGGACATCGACTCGAGCGCCGCCGCGGCGTTCTCTTCGCGGATCGTCACTTTTCCGGCGAAGCGCGTCTCGATCGTGCGCCGCCCGATCACGTCGGCGAGGTCGGGGTCGGCGGAGCGCTCGCCGCTCGCGCCCTCTGCCGGGGAAGGTGAGGCGGCATGGCCCCCTGCGTGCCCCTCGGCCGGCGCGGCTTGTCCTCCGGGGACGAGGGCCTGCGGGGGCGGGGCCAGTGGGCGCTTCGGCTCGGCGTACTCCTTCTCGGCGGGCACGCTCACCAACTCCTGCTCCGGGTAGCGGAGCGCGGTAAGCTTCCCGCCGAACACGCACCCGGTGTCGATGCAGATGCATCGGTTCACCCACTCCGGGGTGAGCGTCGGCGTGTGCCCGTACACCACGGTCGCCCGGGCGCGGTAGTTGGCCGCCCAGTTCAGCCGAACGGGCAGCCCGAACTCGTCGCTCTCGCCGGTCGTGTCCCCGTAGATGGCGAACGCGCGCACCTTGCCCGATACGCGGCCGTGCATGTCGGCCGTCAGCCCCGCGTGCGCCACCACCAGCCGCCCGCCGTCGAGCACCAGGTGCGACGGGAGCCGGGCGATAAACTCCCGCACCCGAGCCCGCTGCTCCGGCAGCTCCTTCTCGAACTGCTCCACCGACTGCGCCAGCCCGTGCGTGAGTTTCACCTTGTCGGGCGTGTTGAACCACCGCAGCAGCTTGTCTTCGTGGTTCCCGAGGACACAGAACGCCACCCCACGTTCGACCGCGTCAATAACCAACCGGTACACGCCGGGCGTGTCCGGGCCACGGTCACAGAGGTCACCGACGAACACCAGCCGGCGCCCCTCCGGCGGCGTGACACGCCAGAACGCGGCCCCGTCGGCGGCCGTTTCCTGCGTGAGCGTGTAGCCGAGCGCCCGGAGCAGCGCGAGTAACTCGCTCAGGCACCCATGAACGTCGCCGATCATGTCGAACGGTCCGCGCTCGTCCCGCTTGTTCATCGGCAGCCGGTACCGCTCGAACGTCGCACCGGCGACCTGCTCCTCGTCCTTCAGCACAAACACCCGGCGGACGCCCTCGTCTTCCAGCCGCCCGAGCGAGCGGCGCAGGTCCTCCGCGTGGCGCTGGGTGACGTGCGGGCCGAACGGCCGCTCCGCGGCTCGCTGCTGGTTTCGCGCGTGACAGAACTCCGCGCTGAAGTCGAACACCACCGCGGTCACTTGCGCGTGGTACTTCCGCGCCAGCTCCAGGAACGGCTTGCGCGACTCGGCCCGCACGTTGGTCGCGTCGATGACGGTGAGCTTACCGAGCCGGAGCCGCTTCTCGCACACCAGGTGCAGTAACTCGAACGCGTCTTCCGATGCGGCCTGGTTCATCTCGTCGTCGCACACCATGCCGCGGAAAAAGTCCGACGATAGCACCTCTGTCGGGCGGAAGTGTTTGCGCGCGAAGGTGGACTTGCCGGACCCGGACGGGCCGACCAGCAGCACGAGGGCGAACTCCGGAATGTGCATCGTCATGGGTTGAGTTGGTCTCCCGGGCGGTACGGATCGGATACAGATTTAGGCTGGGACCGGAATGACCCGGTGTTCCGAGCATGGGTTCACGTGTGACCAATTCTGCCGCCGGAATAATCGGCACAATCGCTACGAACTACCCATTTGCCGCCGTTGAACGCTTCCTCCTGGGGAGTAATATCGTGGATGTTCGGCACAACCTGTCGAACCGCTCCGGGCGCCCGACGGACGCCCGCCGCGTGTTTGCCCGCCGTTCGGCCCCGGGTACCCCTATCAAGCCGGTGCGCCGAACTCATCCCAGGAGTTGCTCGCAATGTTTTCCCGTCTCGCCTCGCGGACCCGCCTCGCGGCGGTGGCCGCGGCGGTGGCCCTGTTCGCGTCTGCCGGGTCCGCCCAAGCCGACACGATCAACTTCACCGGCAGTACCCTCAACACCGCGCCGGCCAACGACGGCGTGAGCTTCAGCGGCACGATGACGCTGAGCACCCCGACCACCGTCGGCGGCACGACGTCCGCCACCCTGACCATTTCCATTACGAACACGACCAGCACGACCTACCCGGGTAGCGACGCGGTGAAGTACGGGTACATCACCGGCTTCGGGTTCAACGTGCCGAACAACGTGACCGCGACCGCCTCGAAGACCGGGAACTTCAACTTCCTGAGCGCCGCGGCGAACACGACCTCGCTGCAGGGCGGCGAGTTCGATTACGCGTTCAGCACCTCGGCCAGCGAGTTGCACACGGTCGCGACCAACGAGATCTCGAAGGGGTTGGCCGCAGGCCAGTCGGCCACGTTCGCGGTGAAGCTGACCGGCAGCGGGCTCCTCGGCCTCACGGCCGAGAAGCTCATCCAGGAGCTGAGCGCGTCCCCGGGGTACAAGCTGTCGGTCCGGTTCCGCTCGACCGACACCTCGATTTACAAGGGGAATCAGTACCCGGACGGGGACAAGGTGGAGTTCACGAGCTACTCGGTCGTGACGCCCCCGCCGCCGAGCGCGGTGCCGGCCCCGCCGGGCCTCGTGCTCGCCAGCATCGGGTTCGGCAGCCTGTTCTTCGGCCGGCTCCGGTTCCGCCGGGCCAAGTAAATTCAAGCCAGACGAGACCCACGCGCCGCGGCTCAGTTTTGGGCCGCGGTTGTTTTTTGCGCCCGCGTCTTGCGCGCCGTAAACCCGGGCAAGCGCGGCGCGCATCCGGCGCGTGGGTTCGCTAACACCTTCCCTACCGTCCCGGCTCCAACAGAGGCCCCGCACTTCGCGTCAATTGGCTTGTTTCCCAGGGCTTTCAGCGCTCAGCCCGGCGCAAGCCGCGCGTGCCCCGCGCGTTCGGCACGGTGGGTGCTAAAGGAGCGGCACACAGCACCGGCAAAGCCGGCGCGAACGAACCGTCCCCTGCGGTTCACTGCCCCTGAAGGAGCGATTCGAAATGTTGGCCCGTCCCGCCCGCCCGCTCGCCGCGGTGCTCGCCGTCCTCGGCCTTATGGCCGCCGCCCCCCGCGCCTCCGCCGAAACGATCAACCTGACGCTGAACGACAGCGGTACCAGCGTCACCTACAAGCCCAACGGCGGCTCGTCCACGACGGTGAACGGCGGCCCGTTCCACTGGACCCAGAGCACCCCGCTGAACACCAACTACGCGACCGCGGTCACCACCTACTGCATCGACCTCGACCAGACCGTCAGCAAGGGCGGCACGTACACCTACACCGTGCAAACGGACCTGAAGCTGGCCCCGACGATTGGCACCGCCGCAAAGGCCGCGGTGATCACCGAGCTGTTCGACCGGTACTACAACACCAGCCTGACCAGCGCCGCCAGCGCGGCCGCGTTCCAACTGGCGCTGTGGGAACTGGTGTACGACGGGGCCACGAGCAAAAGCCTGAGCGCCGGCCGCATCCAGGGGAGCAACTCGCTGGCCAGCAGCATGTTGGGCAGCCTCGGCGGCGCGTACTCGACCCACGACCTCGCGGGCTACCACCTCGTCGCGCTGGTGTCCGGCACCAAGCAGGACCAGATCATGGTCGTGAAGGACAGCACCCCGCCGCCGAGCGCAGTTCCGGCCCCCCCGGCCGTCGTGCTCGCGGGCATCGGGTTCGGCAGCTTGCTCCTCGGCCGACTTTACGACTCGGCTCCCGAGAGTGGCCGCACGCGCCGGCGCCGCGATAATACGCCTACCCTCGAGAAGGCGGTAGGCACTCATGAACGACACGCTGGGCATCGCACTCATCGGTTGCGGGACCGTCGGCGGCGGGGTGGCGCGGGTGCTGCTCGCGCACGCGGACCGCGTCACGCAGCGCGCGGGCCGGCCGCTCGAGCTCCGGCGGGTGGTGGTCCGCGACCCGTCGAAGTCGCGCGACCCGCTGATCCCCCTCGACATCATCTCGACCGACATTCACGCCGCGATCAACGACCCCGGCGTCCACGTCGTGGTCGAGCTGATCGGCGGCACCGGGCTGGCGAAGCGGGTGGTGCTGGACGCGCTCGCGGCCGGCAAGCACGTCGTCACCGCGAACAAGGCGCTGCTGGCCGACGCCGGCGCGGAGGTGTTCGAGGCGGCGCGGCGGGCGGACCGGACGGTGTGCTTTGAGGCGGCGGTGGCGGGCGGGGTGCCGGTGATCCGCGCGCTGGGCGAGAGCCTGGCGGCCAACCAGGTGACCGCGATCCAGGCGATCCTGAACGGCACGTCGAACTTCATCCTGACCGCGATGGCCGAGGGCGGGAAGAGCTACGCGGACGCGCTCGCGGAGGCCCAGAAGTTGGGCTACGCCGAGGCCGACCCGACGCTGGACGTGGACGGCAGCGACGCGGCGCACAAGCTGGCGATCCTGGCCCAGATCGCGTTCGGCGTGGCGGCCAAGCCACACGAGATCGCGCGCCAGGGCATCGACACCATCGAGGCCATCGACATCCGGTTCGCGAACGAACTCGGGTACACGATCAAGCTCCTGGCCGAGGCGTGGACTGGCGGGCACAGCCACTCCGGCAACGGGGCGAAGTTGAGCCGCAGCGGGGCCGTGCCGGCGGAGCCGACGGTGGCGCTGCACGTGGCCCCGGTGCTGCTGCGGCACACCGACCTGCTGGCCCAGGTGCGGGGGGCGTACAACGCCGTCCTGGTGTACGGCGACGTGGTGGGCGAAACGCTGTACCAGGGGCCGGGCGCCGGCCAGATGCCGACCGCCAGCTCCGTGGTCGCGGACCTGATCGACCTGGGTGTGGGGCGGGCGCAGCGGACGTTCGCGGCGGCCAAGTTGTGGGGCCGCGAGGACCGCGGGTTCACGGTGGAGCCGCCGGAGCGGGTGCGGAGCCGGTTCTACCTGCGGTTGCAGGTCGTGGACCGCCCCGGTGTGCTGGCGGACGTCACCCGCATCCTGGCGGACGAGGAGATCAGCATTTCGAGCCTCGTGCAGCACGAGGCGGAGGAAGAAGGCGGCGGCCCGGTCCCGCTAGTGGTCGTGACGCACTACGCCTCAACCGGCCGGTTCCGGAAAGCGCTCGACCGCATCACCCGGCTCCCGACGACCGCCGCCCTGCCGGTGTTCTTCAGTATGGGCGACTGACATCGCACCGCCCTTGACGCGACTCGTGTGCGATCCGGCTGGTTGTGTCTGTTGCCTTTGTGGCACAGACATTCCTGTCTGTGCGGCGACTGAACATCGCACAGACAGGAATGTCTGTGCCACAAAGGCAATGTGATTCAGGGCCTGCGTTGCAGGGCGCCGGTTCCGGTCGGTACGGGTTCGCCCTTCACTTCACCTCAATGAGGCGGCACTCGGACAGCGGGATTTCGTCCTCATCGCCGACTAGCAGCAGCTTCGCCCCGACGCACCGCGTCGGCCCGTTGTCCGGGCAGACGTGATCGGTCTCGAGCCCGAGGGCGAAGGCGCCGTCCGCCCGGTACGAGGCGGGGTACACGAGCGGCAGGTGGACGTCGAAGGTGCTCCCGTCCCGGAGCGTCAGCGCGGCGGGCCGGTAGAGCTGGTCGAGCAGCGCCTCGGCGGGGGCGAGCCGCACCTTGCGCAGCGCCTCCCACGCCACCCACAGGTATTCGCCGCCGCGGAACGCTTCGAGCACCGACGCGAACCGGTCGTCGGCGTCGCGGAGCCCGTCGAACTCGCGCCCGTCGATGAACCCGCGCACCACCGGGCTCACGCGGTCGGCGGCGTCGACCGCCCGCACCGCCCGCTCGGGCTCGGCGCGCCGGAGCCGCTTCACCGCCTTCCAGCGCCGCGCCGCGTGGTCCGGCGGCGGCTCGGGAACGATCGTCGGCTCGCGCCCTTCGAGCGTGCGCAACCGCTCGCTGCGAAACAGCCGGTGTAAACCGCGCTCGGTCTCGGGCCACTCAGGTGCGTCGGTGTGGACGCGGGCGATGTGCTCGGTCGCCTCGTCGAGCCGCCCCGCGAACGCGAGCAGGTCCGCGAACAGCCGGAGGGCGGCGGGGTCGTCCGGCCGGCGCGCCACCGCGGCCTCTTGGAGCGCGACCGCGTCCGCGAGCCGGCCGTCGGCGAGCATGTCGTGTGCGGTCGGTTCCATACCGACAGTGTACACCGCGCCGCCGGGGGCGCAACAACGGGCGCGCCGGGAGCGTCTTATGGGGCCGCGAACGGCCGCACGCGCTCCCGCAAACGTGGTTACGCGGCCCGTATGACCGCGGGAGCGCCGGCCGCGCGACCGGCCGGAACCGGGCGCCCGGCCAGCCGTGACAGCGCGTCGGTCACTTGGAACGGGTTCAGCGTCTGCACCATTTCGGCCCCGGCGTGCAGCCCCGAGAACCGACGCTCGGCCGCCGCGGGCGCGAGCACCGCCGGCCCGATCAACACGACGCGCTCGCCTCTGATGCGGGGCACCACCGCGAGCGGCTGATCGGGCCAGAGCCAGTGGCCGCACCCGGCGAGCCCGCCGGGCAGCGTGCCGTCGGCCCGCAGCGCGTCCGGTACGAAAAGCTGGAACGCGTCGGGGTGTGTCGGGGCGAGCAGCTCGTGGAACTGCCCGACGGTTGCCGCCCCGCGAACGTGCAGCCGCACCCCGGTGCGCTCCGCCGGCGCGAGGGCTAGGAACACCTCGTCGTCCGGAACGGCCAAGAGGTCGGCCAGGTCGCGCGCGGCCGGACAGTGCGCGGCCAAGGCGCGTGCGGCCCCGTAAATCCCGTCGATCGCGCGGGCCACCCGGCGCACCTCGACGGACCCGATCAGTTCGGTCAGCTCGGCGCAAATGTGCGCGGTCAGGGCGCCGAACCGGTCCGGCGCGGGGCCGCGCGCGTGCTCCAGTTCGGCCTGCCGCCGCGGGTCGAAGAAGAACAGAGCCGGCTCGTCCCACCGGGCCGGTACGAGCTGTGAAGCGGCGAGGGCGAGGGCGTCGCGCAAACGCAAGAGGCGGGGCCGGGCGGCGAACGCCGGCTCCGTTGTGATCGGCGCCACAACGGGTTGCAAACCGCCGAGGCGGTTGATGAGTTCGGCTGGCACGGCGCGTCCTCCCTGACGCTGGACAATCCCACGCCGGCATTAGACGCGACCCACGGGGGCAGTTTCAAGCCGAACCCCCGCCGTTCCCAATAGCGGGTCACCCGTTCAGCTCCACGGCCTCTTCCCAGTGCTGGTAGAGCAGCGCGAGCGCGCCCTTCGTCTTTTCCAGATCGGACATCGTTTCGCGCAGCCGGTTCGCGTCCTTGTACACGTCGGGCGTTTGCAGCGCGGCTTCGAGGTCCGCGACCCTCTGTTCGGTCTTCGCGATGTCCGCCTCGATGTCCGGGACCTTGCGGTACGGGAACTTGCGCTTCGGCTTCGCGGCCTTCGCGTCGCCCGCGGGCGCTCCTCCGGTCCGGCGCGCGGGCGCATCCTCGCCCCCGGACTTGCGCCCGGGGCTCGCCTTTTCGGCCTGCTCGCGCGCCTGGCGCAGCAGCTCGTAGGTGTCGTAGTTGCCGTACACCACCTCCGTGGTGCCGTTGTCGAACACGATCAGCAGGTCCGCGACGCGGTTGAGGAAGTAGCGGTCGTGGCTCACCACGATGCACGTGCCCTCGAACGCCTTCAGCGCCTGCTCGAGCGAGTCGCACGCCCAGATGTCGAGGTGGTTCGTCGGCTCGTCGAGGATGAGCAGGTTCGCCCCGTTCACGGTGAGCTTCGCGAGCGCGGCGCGCGACCGCTCCCCGCCGGACAGCGACTTGATCGGGTGCTCGACGGTCTCGCCGTGCAGCCCGAAGCTCCCGAGCAGGTCCCGCATCTTCTGCTCGGTCTGCTGCGGGTCGTCGTCCGGCCACACCGCGCGGAGCACGCTCTTGTCGGGGTCGAGGATCGCGAGGTGCTGGTCGAGGTAGCCCGGGAACACCAAGTGCCCGCGCTGCACGAGCCCGCTCGTGGCCGGCTCGTCGCCCAGCAGGATGCGCAACAGGGTGGTTTTGCCGCACCCGTTCTCGCCCACGATCCCGAGCCGCTTGCCGCGCGGCAGGTCGAAGTTCAGGTTCTCGAACAGGGTCCGGGTGCCGAACCGCTTGGTCAGGTCCTCGGTGTGGAACACCACGTCCCCGGATCGCGTCACCTCGCTGAACGCGATGTCCGGGCCGCTCACCTTCGTGGGCTTCTCGAGCCGGTCGAGCTTGTCGAGCGTTTTGACGCGCGACTGCGCCTGCTTCGCGAGCTGGCCGTAGTGCGCCCGGCGGATGTACTCCTCCTGCTTCTCGATGTACTCCCGCTGCGCCTCGAACTCCTTCAGCTCGCGCTCGAACTTCTCGTCGCGGAGCCGGACGTACTGCTTGAAGCTCCCGGGGAAGCTCGTGATCTTGCGGTCGTGCAGCTCGAACGTCTTGTTCGTCACCTTGTCGAGGAAGTAGCGGTCGTGGCTCACCACCAGCATCCCCTCGGGCTGCTGCGCGAGGTAGTTCTCGAGCCACCGGGTGGTGGTGATGTCGAGGTGGTTGCTCGGCTCGTCGAGCAGCATCACGTCCGGGGCCGAGAGCAGCAGCTTCGCGAGCAGGAGCCGCCGCTGCTGGCCGCCGGAGAACGTGTTGGCGTCGCGCTGGAAGTCCGACGCCTTGAAGCCCAGGCCCGCGAGCACCCCTTCGACCTTGTGGTCGAGTTCGAACGCGTCGTGGTGGCGGAGCAGTTCCGAGAGCCGGTCGAACTTCGCGCTGAGCTGGCGGTGCTGGGCCTCGTCGGTCGCCGCGGCGAGTTCTTCGGCCACGCGCTCGAACTCCCGCTGGGTGGCGAGCAGCTCGTCGAACGCGCTCTTGGCCTCGGCGAAGAGGGTGCGGCCGGTCGGGAACTCGGCCACCTGGAGCAGCAACCCGAGGCGCGCCCCGGCGTGGAGCGTGACCTTGCCGGAGTCGGCCTCGTCGAGGCCGGCGAGGATGCGCATGAGCGTCGTCTTGCCGGCACCGTTGGGGCCGACGAACCCGACGCGCTCGCCGGCGTGCAGCTCGAACTCGACGCCGTCGAACAGCGGCGTAGCGCCGTACCCGCGAGAGAGATTCGTGCAGGACAGGAGGAGCATAGGGAACTCACAATGCCACACAGGGCTTCCGCCCTGTGCTACCGACGCTCAGCTTAACAGAATCCGCAGGAGTTCGGGGTGAACCCCCGGCGTGCCCGCGACCAGGTCCGGGCGGTACGGGTCGAACGGCGTGCCGTCCGTGGCACTCAGCACCCCGCCCGCCTCGGCGATCAGCGCCGCCCCGGCCATCACGTCCCACGGGTAGTTGTCGTAGGCCCAGTACCCATCGAACCGGCCCACCGCGACGTAGGCCATGCTTAGCGCGGTCGAGCCGTTGCGCCGCAGCGACTGCGCGTGAGCGGTGATCTTCTTCCAGGCCTCGAGGTTGCGAATCTGCTTCTCGTAGTTGGCGGGGAACCCGGTGCTCAGCATCCCGTCCGCGACGCCCGACACCGCGCTCACACGGATGGGCCGGTCGTTCAGGAACGCCCCCAGGCCGTGCGCCGCGGTGAACATCTCGTTCTGCCGCGGGTCGAAAATCACCCCGACGATCGCCCGACCCTGGTGCCACAGCCCGATCGAGACGCAGTAGGCCGGGACGTCGTGGACGTAGTTCGCGGTGCCGTCGAGCGGGTCCACGACCCACGCGGGCGGCGCGTCGGCGGGCGGGCGCACGTCCCCGGGCGACTTCCCGACCGACTCTTCTTCGCCGATGAAGATGTGGTCGGGGAAGCGGCCGAGCAGGATGTCCTTGACGATCTGCTGCGAGGCGTGGTCCGCGTCGGTCACGAGGTCCGCGCGCCCCTTCTCCTTCACGGAGAACTTGGCGCGCCAGCGCTCCAACTCCGCGCCCCCCTTGCGGGCGGCCTCGGTCGCAACGGACAGGTACTCGCGCAGACGGTCGGGTTCGGTGCTCATGCCAGAAATCATACGGAACCCACCGGGTGACGCTACTTCACCCCGGCCCCCTTCGCCGCCTCCGGGGCGATCGCTTTCAGCGCGGTGCGGGCCGCCGCGGCCAGCGCCGCGTCGCGGTGGCTCACCAGCTTCACCAGTTCGGGGGCGGAGTCCTTGGCGTCGGCCCCGATACGCCCCAGCGCCCGCACCGCCATGCACCGTTCGCCCTCGCTGCGCGTGCCTTCCAGGTTGGACTCCTCCAAAGCGCGGATGAGTAGCGGTACGACCCGGGCGTCCTTGTTGAGCAACCACGCCGCCTCAGCCGCGGTAATGCGCACCGGGTGGGCGCGCCACTCCAGGGCTGCTTCCAGCTCCCTTTCGCCGGCCCGGTCGCCGGCCGTGCGGAGCAGCGCGAGCGCCGCCTGCGCGCGGACGAGCGCGTCGGGGTGTTTGAGTTTCCGCTTGAGGGCATCGACCACCTCCCCCGAGTCGGCAGGGCGGATCAGCCCGAGTGCTTCGACCGCCGCGGCCTGGACGAGCGCGGGCTCGTCGCCGTCGAGAACCGCGAGCAGCGGCTGAACGGCGTCGCGTGCGCCCGGTCCCACGCGCCCGAGCGCGCCTGCGCTCGCCGCCCGAACCGACGCGAACGGGTCGAACAGCCGCTTGACCAGTTCGGGCACCGCCGCCTTCGCGTCGGGTCCGAACTCGCGGCCGATGTCGGTCGCGACCGCTTTTCGCATCCTGGGCTCGTCGGATCGCAGCAGCCGGATCATGGCCGGTAGTGCCCGGGGGTGCCGCTCGATGCGCCACAGCGCGACCGCGCATGCGAACCGCACGTGTTCGTCGGACGCGTCGAGCGCCGCGAGCAGTTCGATAACCACCGCCAGTCCTGCGGGGCGCAGCTCTTTGAGCGCCTCGGCCGCTGAGGCGGCGCAGCTCTCGTCCTCGAGCAGGTCGGTGATGGCCCGCGCCGCCGCCGGCGTGGGCGCGATGCGGTACAGCGCGACCAAGTCGTCGAGCCTCGGCCCGCGCCGCCGCGCGTTCATGTTCTGCCGGATCGGCTCCAGAGCGTCCCGCGCGGCCGGCCCCAGTTCGCCGAGCGCGGGTACCGCGAGCGCCCGGGCGGTGGAGTCGCCCTTCAGCAGTTTCAGCAACGCCGGTAGCACCGCGTCGGAGGCCGTGCCGAGCGTTTCGGCTGCGAGCACCACGTCACTCGAGTCCTCGGCCTTGAGCCACCGCTCGAGGGCCGCCACCGTCTCTTTGGATCGGTCGATGCGCCACAGCGGGGCGAGTGACGAAACACCCTCCTTCGTACCGGCTGACCCGTGCAAGAGCGCCACGGCCGCCGGATCGCGGTCGACGCGCCACAGCGCGAGTGCGGCTTGCGTGCGGTACAGGGCCGCGCCCGTGCCCTCTTTCGTTCTGGCGCGGAGCGCGGGCAGCGCGTCCCTGGCCCCCGGGCCGATCCGCCCCAGCGCGTCGGCCAGGAGGCCGGTCAGGAGCGGGCTCGCATCGGCAAGGCGGTCGATGATCGCGGGCACCGCGGGGGCCGCCTCCGGGCCGAGGTCGGCGAGCAACCGCGCCGCGGCGTGGGCCTCATCGGGCTGTTCAGCTTTTAGCGCCTTTGTCAGAACCGGAAGGACGACCTCGGCGCTCGCGCCCAAGGCGATCAGCGCCTCGGCCGCGCCCAGCCGAACCGGGGCCGACGGATCGTCGAGCAGTTTAGTGAGGGCCGGAGCCGCCCGGTGTGCTCCAATCGCCCCGAGCGCGCGGGCGGCGGCTCCGCGCACCTCCGGGTTGTTGTCGCCGAGCAACCGCACCAGGGACGGGGCGGCGGCACGCGCGTCCGGACCGATCTGCGCCAGCAGTCCCACGCACTCGCGCCGCGTCGCGGTGTCGCCCCACAGCCCACGCGTGAGCGACGGGACCGCTGCCGGCCCGAGGGCAACGAGTTTGTAGGCCCCCCCCCAAACGTTACCGTTGCGTGCGTCCGAAACCAGCGCGTCGAGTTCGGCTTCGGACGGCGACCGGTTTGGCTTGGGTGACTCCGGTGCGGGTTGCCCCGTTGCCGGTACCACCGCGACACCGGCAACGACCGTGAGCACCGACGCAGCGATGAGCGTTCGCATAGCGTTTCTCGTTCAGGAAGCAGCGGACACCAGCGTGACACGAATCGCCTGCGGGTTGCACCGGACGCGCAGCGGCTCTTTCCCGCTCACCCCGCGGCCCACCACCAGCACCGAGCCGCGTTCAGCGAACACCCCGCAATCGAACCGGCGGCCGTACACACTCGGCACGAAGATCGAACCGATGACCGGCACCCGGATTCCGCCGCCGTGGACGTGCCCGGACAGCATCAGACCGACCCCGTGCGCCGCGCCCCAGTAGAAGTTGTCCGGGGTGTGGCTCACGCACAGCCGGAACGCCTCACCGGGGCGCGGGGCGCCGCTCAGGTCCGGTCCGGGCCGAACCCACGGCCCCTCGTGGCCGACGGCGACACACCGGGCGCCGCGGACGCGGATCTCCTGCCACCCGTTACCGAGCACCGTGTAGCCCGCCGCCGCCAGTTCCGCGCGCACGCGGGCGGGGTCGTGGTACAGGTCGTGGTTCCCCAGTACCGCGAGCTTCGCCTCCTTCGCGCGCAGCCGACCCAGCAGGGGGCCGATCCACGCGCGGTGTGCGTCGGTGTCCACGAAGTCGCCGCCCAGGCACACCAGATCGGGCTCCGGCCCGGCGGTCAGCTCGTCAATGATACGCTCGAAGTAAAGTCGGCTCGGGGTGCCGTGAAAGTGGAGGTCGCTCACGAACAGGATCGTGAGCCCGTCCCACGCGGGCGGCAGGCCCGGCAGTGCGAGTGTCAGCTCCGTGAAGTCGAACTTGAACACGCCGTTGCCCGGCAGCCGGGTCGCCGACTGCCCCTTCCCGTCGCCGACGAGCTTCTCCCCGAGTTCGGGCCACAGGTCCAGCGTTCGCGTGTACTCACTCACGACACACGCCGGCGGCTTCCGCAGCGCGCGGCGGAGCGTGACGAGCGGGAACACCAGCCCGCCGAACGCGAGGCACGCGACCGCGTAGGCAAGCAGCCCGTGTTCGAGCGGCCCCCTCCCGTGTTCGTGCGGTTGGTCGAGGAGAGGGTACGGGCCAAGGGGACCGAGCACGAGCCACGGGAACGCGAGGATCGCGGCCCCGGTGGCGAACCGCCACACCTTGAGCGGACCCTTCGGAAGCGGGCGGGCGTAGAGGTTGTTCAGCACCGCGACCCACACGCACGCGTGCCCGACCCACGCGACCGCGACGGCAAACAGTAGAAGCGTGATCATACCGTGTCATTTTACGGCGGGGCGCGGCAACCGGCCGGGCGCGCCCGTCGTGAACATCCGGTGAAGACAGTCGCAGCCGGGGGGCCGCCGCGTTTATACTGGAGACGCACGTTCCCCTTCGTTCCCCTCTCACCGATCCGAGGCCCGGCTCATGAACCGTCCACTGTTCGACCCCACACGGCGCGCGTTCCTGGGCGCGCTGGGCGCGTCGGCGCTCACCTCGCCGGCGCTGTTCGCCGAGCAACTGCTCCGCACCCCGCCCCAGACCGAGGGGCCGTTCTACCCGGACAAGATCCCGCTCGACACCGACAACGACCTGATCGTCATCGGCAAGAACACCACCCCGGCGCTCGGCGAGGTCGCGCACCTGACGGGCAAGGTGCTGGACGTGAACGGCGCCCCGGTGAAGAACGTGCTGGTCGAGATCTGGCAGTGCGACGCCAACGCGGTGTACCTGCACTCGGCCGACAGCGCGCCGAAGGCCAAGCAGCAGGACAAGAACTTCCAGGGGTTCGGCCGCTGCACCACGACCGACAAGGGCGAGTACCGGTTCCGCACCATCAAGCCGGTGCCGTACCCGGGCCGCCCGGCCCCGCACATCCACTTCAAGGTCAAGCGCAACAACCGCGACCTGCTGACCAGCCAGTTCATGGTCCGCGGGCACGCCGGCAACGCCCGCGACGGGGTGTTCAACCAGATCCGCGACCTGATCGACCGCGAGCTGGTGCTGGTCGACTTCAAGCCGGTCAAGGACTCGAAGATCGGCGAGCTGCAAGCGTACTTCGAGATCGTCATCGGCCTCACGCCGTCCGAAGCGGATATGAACCAGAAGAAGTGACCCCTAATAAGGAACCCGGCGATGCGCGCGATTGCTCTGGTACTGTTCACGGCGGCACTTCTCGGGACCGCGTCGCTGACGTCGGCGCAGCCCCCGGGGCAGCCCGGTGGGAAGGGCGGAAAGGGAGGGAAAGCGGGCGGACGGGCCGTGACCGTCGATGACATGGTCGCCCGCGTCTTCGCCTACGACGCGAATAAGGACGGCAAGCTCACCAAAGACGAGCTGACCGACGGGCGACTGCACGCACTGTTCGAGCGGGCCGACGCGAACAAGGACGGGGTTCTCACGAAGGACGAACTGACCGCGCTCCTGACGAAAGAGTCCACCGCGACGGCCGGCGGCAGCAGTCCGGGTGGGTTCGGCCCGGGCGGCCCCGGTGGTCCCGGAGGCCCCGGAGGTCCGGGGTTCGGGCCGCCGCAACCGGGGCAGGTGCTGCCGCCGTTCCTTCAGGATCAACTGAACCTGACCGACGCGCAGAAGAAGGAACTCGCCGCGCTCCAGAAGGACGTGGACGCGCGACTCAACAAGATTCTCACGGACGAGCAGAAGAAGGCGTTCCGTGAGCGCGGCCCGGGCGGGTTCCCGCCGCCGCCACCGCCACAGTAACCACTCCGGCCCCGCACCAAGCGGGGCTTTTTGCTTCTGGCGTTTTGGACCGTGAGCGCCGGCGCCGCCGGGGCCGGCTCGCTCAAGCCGGGCGCGGTCGAACGGTTCGCGTCGGGCGTGACGCCGGGCTCATCCGTGGGAACGAGCTTGGCGATTCGTGCGGGCCGGCGCCGGCCCGCGGCGCTGTTCATCGGGGGGGCGGTCAACTGTACTGCGTCGGACCGTAGTCTCGGGTCTGGCACCGCACTTCCACGCATCGCGCGAGGGGGGTATACTGACCGTGGTTCCCGACCGCTCCCGGAGAGACCGGACTCATGGCCAACGCCACGCCCGCCCCGGATGTCGTTCCCGAAGAGGAGACCGAGACCCGCACGCGCCGCCAGCCGCCCTACGCGGTGGTGCTGCACAACGACGACATCAACTCGATGGACTTCGTCGTGACGGTGCTGCGGAAGGTCTTCGGCTACACCGTGGAGAAGTGCGTCGAACTCATGCTGGAGGCGCACACGAAGGGCAAAGTCGCGGTGTGGATCGGCGCGATGGAAGTGGCGGAGCTGAAGGCCGACCAGATCACGTCGTTCGGCCCGGACCCGCACGTGGCGAAGAACGGGCACCCGCTCGGCGTCACCGTCGAACCGGCAGCATAGCATTAAGAGAGATTGGCCGCAAAAAAGCACAAAGGGCACAAAAGGAAACCGAAGACACAAGCAGAAGAGCGTTGGCCACAAAAAAGCACAAAGGGCACAAAAGGAAACCAAAGACATAAGCAGAGCAGTGCTTTTAAACACACTCTTTTGTTTTCGTCTTCGGTTTCCTTTTGTGCCCTTTGTGCTTTTTTGTGGCCAAACTGCCTCTGCGTTTTCACATGCTATTTCGGCCCCGGCGGGACGTATTTCTTCAGCCAGGCGAACACTTCCTTGTGCCAGTGCTCGCTGTTCTTCGGCTTCAGGACCCAGTGGCCCTCGTCCGGGAAGTTCACGAACCGCGACGGCACCCCCTGACGCTGGAGCGCGCTGAACAGTTCGTGCCCCTGCCCGATCGGACAGCGGAAGTCCAGGTCGTTGTGAATGATGAGCATCGGCGTCTTGGCCTTCGCCATGTTGCCGGCCTTCTTGTGCGGTGAGAACTCGGCGTACTTGCCCGGCTTCTCCCACGGCAGCCCGCCGTGCTCCCACTCGTCGAACCACAGTTCGTCCGTCGTGCCCCACATGCTCTCGAAGTTCCACACCGAGCAGTGCGTGATGAGGCACTTGAACCGCTTCGCCGCGTCGTTCACCGCGAACCAGTTCATCATGTACCCGCCGAAGCTGCCGCCCGCGGACCCGATCCGGTCCTTATCGACGTAGGGGAGCTTCTCGACGTAATCGAGCCCGGCCATGAGGTCGCGGTAGCACTTGCCGCCCCAGTCGCCGGTGATCTCGTCCACGAACTTCTGCCCGAACCCGGTGCTCCCGCGCGGGTTCGGCATCACCACCACGTACCCCTGCGCCGCCCACGCCTGCGGGTTCCAGCGGAAGCTCCACGCGTCCTCCCACGCGCCCTGCGGCCCGCCGTGAACGAGGTACGCCACCGGCCACTTCTTCGACGCGTCGAACCCGGGCGGCTTCAGAACCCACATCTGCATGTTCACACCGCCCTCGACCGGCACCTTTACGGACTCCGGTTGCGGCAGATCGAGTTCGGCCAGGAGCGGACGGTTCTGGGGGCTCGGCACGCCAAGTCCCTTGACGGAGGAGTTGTCGTTCGAGGTGGAGAACTGCACTCCGACGACTTCCGCGGGGAAAGTCATCCGGGCGAAGAGGTGCATCCACACATCGCCATCGCGGCTCGCCGTCAGCGCCGAGACGTGCCCCTGGCGGGCCGAGGTTCCACCGGACCCGTTGCGGTACGGAATGCCCTCGCCGATCTTGCCCGCCGGGGTGACGTGGAACAGCGAGGTCGAGCCGGAGTCGTCGGCGACGAACGCGACCGCCCCTCCGGCCCCCCAGGCAAACTCGTTCGCCGACACGTCCCGCGCGGCGGTGAGGTTTTGCGGCGGTCCGCTCAGCGTCCCGTCCGGGTTCGCATCCGCCGCGAGAATGTCCCACTTGTCCGCCTCGTACCCCGCCTGCTTCTGCGCGCGCCACGCCAGCTTCTTGCCGTCCGGGCTGAACTTCGGGCCGCCGTCCGCGGCCTTATTGTCCTTCGTCAGGCACTCCCACTTGGTCGAGGTGTTCGTGACCGACACGCGGCAGATGTCGTAATTGGTGCTCCACGACTCGTCCTTATCGGGCACCGCGGTGAACACCAAGTACTTGCCGTCGGGCGAGAATGTGAAGTCGTCGCCGCTGCTGAAGGTGGACGACGTGGGGTTGGCGTCGCGGTCGCCCGGGGTGATGTCGCGCGTGTCGGTGCCGTCGAGGTTGCACACGAACAGGTGCTGCCGCTTGTCGCCGACGTAATCGTCCCAGTGCCGGTAGAACAGCTTCGTGAACGTCTTCGCCTTCACCGGACTCTTCTCGATCTCCTCGTCCTTCTCCTTGTTGAGCTTGTCCGATTCCGGGAACGGCTTCTCGCTGAACTCCGGGTACACCGTCGACACGAACGCGACCGACTTACCGTCGGGCGCCCAGGTGCCGTTCGACGCGCCCGTGCTGATGCTGGTGACCGGCTTGGGCTCCTCACCGACGGTCAGCACCCACAGTTGCGGGGCGCCCGACCGCGTGGACTCGAACAGCACGCGCGTGCCGTCCGGCGACCAGCGCGGGTTCATGTCCTTCTTGCCTTTGGGATCGGTGATCTGCTTCGGCTCGGTCTTCCCGTCGGTCGGTGCGAGCCACAGCGCCGTCGAGGACTTGTTGGCCCCGAGATCGACCGTGGTGACCTGATAAACGACGGCCTTCCCATCGGGGCTGATCTGCGGGCTCGCGACCCGCTTGAACGCGAAGAGGTCCTGAACCTTCATCGGCCGCTTGTCCGCGGCGGGCAACGCGAGCGGCGCCGCGATCAGCACCGCAGCCGTGAGCAGCAAACGGAAACGCATAAATGCACCTGTCCGGTAGTCGGTCGGCGGCGGCCCGTGAGAGGGGCGGGCCGCGGTAGAACCGTTGTACCCGAACCACCGTGCGCAAAAAAGAACCCGCCGCGTCGGGGACGCAGCACGGAGCGGAAGCGGGCGTTCGTGTGTGGGGCGAAACCTCCCGAATCAGTCGCGCGTCCAAGAGTTCAAAGTGAGGGCGGCGGAGCGTTGCGGCTCGCGCGGGGCGTATAACAGCGGAAAGGCCCCTCCACACCGCACGCCGACAGAACCTATGCGCTGGCCCGTCGTCAGACTGATCGCCGGTCGCGAAGTGCGCGACCAGTTGCGGGACCGCCGCACGCTGTTCCTCATTCTCGGGCTGCCGGTGCTCATGTACCCGCTGTTCGTGGGCGTCGGCATCCTGTTCGTCACCGCCTTGAAGGAAAAGAAGCTGGTGGTCGGGGTGGTCGGCCCCGGGCACGCGCCGGCGGCCGAGCCGGACCTGACCCCGGTCCTCGGCGGCCCCGGCGCCGCGGCGCAAGAGCTCCGGGCGTACCCGGCGCTGTTCGGACCCGACGGGCAGTTCGCCCCCCGGTACACCGGCACCGCCCTCGTGTCCGCGCCGATGGTCGTCGAGCCGCTCCCGGCCGGAACCGACGACGAGTACCGCGAGCTGCTCGCGCAGCGGCGCGTGGACGCCATCGTGGTCCTCGATTCCGACCTTCCGGCCCGGCTCGCGCGGTACGAGCGGCCCGAGCTCGAGGTGCCCGTTGTGGTGGGCGCGTTCCCGGTGGCCACGACAACGGTCCCGTTGGACCGCGGGGCGCGCCCCGCGGTGCGCGTGCTGGGCCGCGACGGCGAGGAGAACTCGAAACTGGCAGTGCAGCGGGTCACCGGCGTCCTGGAGCACTGGTCGAACGACCTCAAGGCCGCCCGGTTCGCCCGGCTGGGGCTACCGGCCGACATCGACCACCCGATCGAGATCCGCGACCCGCAGTCCGAGAAGACCAGCGAGAAGAAGATCGCCGACGACCTGCGCGACATGCTGGTGAAGGTGATCCCGTTCCTGCTCGTGATGTGGATGCTGACCGGCGCCATCTACCCGGCCATCGACATGACCGCGGGCGAAAAGGAGCGCGGCACGATGGAGACGCTGCTCATCAGCCCGGCGGAGCGCACCGAGATCGTGGCCGGGAAGTTCCTGGCCACGACGTGCTTCAGCTTCGGCACCGCGCTGTGGAACGTGGCACTGATGCTGGTGGCGGTGGCCGCCGCCCCGCTGCTGGCCCCGGGCCTGTTCGGGCACGGGCTGATCTCGCTGGCGGGGTTGGCCGCGTGCCTCCTGGCCGCGATCCCGCTGGCGCTGCTGTTCGCCGCGCTGGCGCTGTCCCTGGGTGTGTTCGCACGCAGCACGAAGGAAGGCAACTACTACATGGTGCCGCTGTTCTTCGTGGTACTGCCGCTGGCGTACTGGAGCATGACGCCGGGGATCGAGCTGAGCGAGTTCACCCGCTGGGTGCCGGTGGCGAACGCGCTGCTGTTCCAGCAGCGGCTGCTCGCGGTGCGGACCGACGCGTTCCCGTGGGGGCACGTGCCGGTCGTGTTCGGAGTCCTGGCCGCGTGCGTGCTAACGGGGCTCTTCGCCGCGGTGCGCCAGTTCCACCGCGAGGGGGTGCTGTTCCGGGAAGGCGAGACGAGCGGGAAACGCGGCTGGTCGCTGTTCGGAAAGAAGTAACCCGCTCCTTATTCGCCCACGGCACATCCCCTCCGGCCAGTGGCTGGGGGCGCCCCTCTCCACTCATCGATCCCAAACCCGCAGCGCGGCCGCCACAAAAGGCGGCCGCTTCCGTTAGCCGATCCGGCGCCGGCGGGGATTTCATGTACAGCGACGGGCCAGAAGCCTGTTCGAGCGGAGGGGCTTAACGATGCCAGGCGTCGAGATCGACCGGCAGCGCGTCCAGTGGTTCGTCGCCGCGCACGCAAACACCGGGGCCTCCGATCGGGAGCTGCTCCGGCGGTTCGCCGACCGGCGGGACGAGGCGGCGTTCGCGGCGCTCGTGCGCCGCCACGGGGCGATGGTGCTCGCCACCGGGCACCGGGTGCTCGGCCGATCCCCAGACGCGGAGGACGTGTTCCAGGCCACGTTTCTGCTCCTGAGCCGGAAGGCCGGCTCCGGCCGGTGGCACCCGTCGGTCGCCAGTTGGCTACACCGGGTCGCGCACCTGCTGGCGCTCAAGGTTCGCCGGGCCGCAACCCGGCGCGCACGCCACGAGGAGCGCGCCCCGCGCCGAACCGCTCCGGACCCGCTCGACGAGATGAGCGGACGCGAGTTGCTCGCGGTGCTCGACGAGGAGCTGCTCGCGCTGCCCGAAGTGCTTCGTGCGCCGCTGGTGCTCTGCGCGCTCGAGGGGGCGAGTCGGGCCGAGGCGGCCGAGCGCCTGGGGTGCACGCCGGCCACGCTCAAGAAGCGCCTGGAGCTGGGGCGCCGGCGTCTCCGCGACGCGCTCACGCGACGCCGGATCGGGCTCCCCGCCCTTCTGGGCACGCTCCTGCTCGGTTCGTCCGCGGTCGCGGTACCGAACCACCTCGTACAGGCCGTGGTCCGCGCCACCCTCGCAACGGGCGGCCCAGGACTCTCGTCGCAAGTCGGCGAACTCGTACACGGAGGAATCGGCATGACAGGTTGGAACAAATTCAGGGTCGCGCTCGGCGCGGCGCTCCTGTGCGGCTGCCTCGCGGTGGTCGGAGCGCTCGCGGCACGCCCTGGGAGCACGCCGGAGGAGCCGCCCAAAACCGCTGCCCCGGCGGAGCGGGCGCCCGAGCCGCCCGCCGTCGAGGCGATGCGGGTGGTCGTCCTCGACTCCACGGGCAAGCCGCTGCCGGGCGCGAACGTCCATGCGGGTATCTGGACCGATGAGGAGGGCTTTCCGGCGAACCGCGACATCGAGACCGACGCCGCCGGCGCCGCCCGGGTTCCGCTCCCAAAGACCTTCACCATCCTCCGGCTGTGGGCAGGGAAGAAGTCGTTCGCCACGCTGTTCGCGAACTGGGAGCGGAGCGAACTGGCGAGCGGTAAAGGCGTCCCCGCCGAGTACACGTTCCGGCTCGAATCGGCCGTGACCGCGGGCGGGCGGATCGTTGACGAAAAGGGGAAGCCGGTCACCGGCGCGCGGGTCGAGGTGCGCCTGGAGAACGCCCTGAAGCCGGCCGGGAGCGATGGTCGGGTCCGTTACAATGGATGGATAGCGGAGAGCAACGACGCGCCCACGACGGATACCGACGGGCGATGGCGCGTCGACGGCGTTCCGGATCACCCGGAGGTCGAGCTGAGCCTCCTGGCGACCCACCCGGATTTCGCGACCGACAAGTGGGAGCGATCGGCCAAGAGCGCCGGAATCACGCTGGCCGCACTTCGAAACGGCACCGCGGCGCTCGCACTGAAGGCTGGGGTCCGCGTTCGCGGGACCGTGACCGCTCCCGATGGCAAACCGATCAAAGACGCGCTTGTAATTCATGGCGACGCCCCGTCCAGCGGACGCGTGACGAGTACGTTCGCAACCGGCACCGATGGCACGTTCCGGTTGCCGGCGCTGGCACCGGGGAAAACGTCGCTCACCGTGATTGCCCCGGGTTGGGCGCCGCAACTACGCACAGTCGAACTCAAAGCCGACATGCCGGCCCAGGACTTCCGCATGGCAGCGGGCAAGTCAATCCGGTTGCGGGTCGTTGACGAGGCGGGCAAGCCGGTTCCGCGAGCGTATGTCACACTGCACGAATGGAAGGGGAGCGAATCGATCTACTCGGAGCACAACACGAACTATCCGAAGGTGCCGGGCACCGGCATTCCCCGGCGCACCGACGCGAACGGCGTCTGGGAGTGGCGATCGGCGCCGGACGAGCCGGTTAAAGTGCGTGTCGATGCGGTCGATCATGTCGCCGTCGAGCTGGACGTCACTGGTGGAACGACGGACCGAACCGTAGAACTGAAGGCCGAGCCGCGCGTCACCGGGACCGTGACGGACGCGGTCACGGGCAAACCGATCCCCCGGTTCACCGTAACCCCAGTGAGCGGTTTCAGTAACGACGCTGTGTCCGCATGGCGCGGCGCGGCGGTGCTGGGCAGGGAGGGGCAGTTTCAGTTCCGCGCCGTTCCAAACGGCAACAGCCCGCTTCGCTGGCTCCGGGTCGAAGCTCCGGGGTATCGCACCCAGGACGGACCGGAACTCCTGGCCGACAATCCCACAAGCCAAAAACAAGACTTCAAGCTCGTCCCGAGCCGGATGCGCACCGGTGTGATAACCGACACCGCGGGCAAGCCCGTGGCAAAAGCCCAGGTCCAGATCGCCACCCCGACGGAGCAGGCGACCCTCTCGAAGAACGGCCTCGACTACTGCATCTTCACCGACGCACAGGGGCGGTTCGAGTTCCCCGACCCGGGCGAGCCGTGGGCCGTCGTCGCGCAGTCCGAAGCGGGAATCGCGGTCGCCGAGTGCCCGGCCGACCAGGCCGACGCCGGCACACTCAAGCTCCAGCCGTGGGGAGCGGTCCGCGGAACGTTCCGCGACGGCGGGAAGCCGATCGCCGGCGCCACGGTGTTCGCGACACCGATTCGTATTCAAGACAGGACCCGGCCGCTGGTCTTCCTCGATTGCCAAGCCATAACCGATGCCGAGGGACGATTCGAGTTGCCCCGCGTTCCGCCCGGCCCAGTTTGCGTCCAGGTCTCACTGGGGCCGTGGAACGATCCGGGCTTCCGCTCCGGGCCGAGCGTGCCCCTCGCCCTCAAACCGGGCACCCGCACCGACCTGGGACTCGGCTCCGGCGGCGCGACGCTCACCGGGCGGGTGAAGCTGACGGGCAAGATACCGGCCGACCTGGACTGCACGTACTCGCTCAACTTCCTTGTGCGCCGCGAGCCGGGAATCGTCCCGCCGCCGGAAGTGGCCGCCGCGGGGTTCGACGCCCGAAACGGGTGGCGCGACACCTGGCGTCAGACGTCGGAAGGGCTGGCATACCTGAGCACGCTTCAAGCTTGGTTCGTGAAACTCGCGCCTGACGGCACGTTCCGGGTGAGCGGGGTGCCGGCCGGTGAGTACGACCTGGCGGTGGCGGTGTACGCGAAGCCGAGCGGGTGCCTCATCGACCCGCTGGCCCGGCGGGTGGTGCGGGTGACGGTGACGGCCGCGGACGCGGCCCGCGGCGAACTGAAGGTGCCGGAGGTGACGGCCGAGGTCGAGCCGATCCCGGTGGTCGGTGACACGCCGGCGCTCGCGTTCGAACGGGCCGACGGCAAGACCGGCACGCTCGCGGACTGCCGCGGCCGGTACACGGTGGTCCACTTCTGGGCGAGCTGGTGCGCGCCGTGCAAGAAGCAGTTGCCGGCGCTGAAGGCGCTGCACGAGCGGTTCGCCGCCCGCGGGCTGACGACGCTGTCGCTGTCGCTCGACGACGAGTCGGCGCCCTGGCGCGCGGCGCTCAAGGAACTCGCTTTACCTTGGGCGCAAGGGCGGCTCGGGGCCAAGGGAGCGAGCGGGGTGTCCGGGGTGCCGGCGTACTGGCTGCTGGACCCGACCGGGAAACTTATGGCCAAGGGCGACACGCCCGACGAGCTCATCCCGGTGCTCGAAGAGCGGTTGAAACGCACCGGGGCGGACCGTTAGCCGCCCGCCGCCTTTCGCTCCGACCTTGTGTTGCCCTCCGCATACCTCCACTGGCGGGCGGCCGGGCCGGCCGGGTACGCTTCCGGTTCACCGCCCGCCCCGGCTCCGCGTTCGGAGATTTTTCCTCCACTTCGGCGAAGGGACGGGGGATGCGGCGCCAGTACATAAGGGTGGGCGGGCACGAAGCCGGCCGGCGGAGTTACGGGACTGTCGTAGAGCGTTCCGGCCGCGCCAGCGGCCATACAAAAAATCTCAATTTCACTTGATACATTGGCAAATTTTGCACCACTCGGTCGGTGGCCCTCCTTCCGGAGGGCGCGACCGCCGGCCACGGCGTGCGCCAGCGGTAATGCGGCTGAGGTGTACGGGGCGATGTCGATGGGCTCGCGCAACTGGCGAAGCGAATGCGACACGGGCTCTGCTGCGGCGAGATTATTCGGGTCCGAGCAAAAGCCGCAACTGCCTTCCGTGTAAACGATTACGAACTATGGTTTCTGCAACATCACCGGTAAGCCCGTTCACGCAGAGACACCGCCGATGTGGCCCTTCTCCCGCCCGCACCGCGTACCGCCGCGGCCCCGACTCCCCTGGCTGAGGCTCGAGTGCCTTGAGGCCCGCGTCGTGCCCGCCTACGACCTGGGGCCGCTCGGCCCCGCCGTCCAGGGGTTGTCGTCGGCCGCCCCCCAGGTCGCGATCGACGGTAATGGCGAGCGGTTCGTCGTCGCCTGGACCGACCTCGAGGCCGCCGACCAGGCCGTCGTCCGCGCCCGCGTCCTCGATCGCACCGGCGCCTTCCTGACGGACGTTATTACTGTTACCGCCGCCCCGGTACCGTTCTCCGCGTCCCGGCCGGTGCGCATTGATGTGGGCATCGACGCCCAGGGCCGGTTCGCCGTCGCCTACGACGGCCTGCCCAACGGTACGTCGTCGTCTAACCCGGACATCGGCATCCAGCGCTACCTGGCTGACGGCACACCGTTCGACCCCACCGTCGTGCTCGGCCTCGCCAACCGTCTGGAGATCAATCCCGACATCGATTTGGCCGACGACGGCCGCATCGTCGTGGCCTACGACCAAGTCGCCACGACGACAACGCCACAGACCCACCGCCTCACCGTTACCGCCTACGCCTCGTTCGAGAACGTCGCAAGCAACACCACCACGAGCATCAGTTCTGTGGGCGGCGAGATCTTCCCGCACGTGGCGTTCAACGCCGCGGGCCAGTACCTGCTCACCGGAACGACGCTGAGCACCCAGGCCGCCACGCCGACCCGGGTCTTCACCGCCCTGGGCAACCTTTCGCCCTCCACGACGCTACGCACCGACACGCTGCTCGCCCCTTCGCTGGCCAGCGTGCCGGGCAGCGACGAGTGGCGGCTCGTCTACGTGGAGCAGTCCGGCGGCAGCACCGACCTGATTTGGCGCTCCGTCACCCCCGGAGCGACGCAATCCACGGCCCCGATCCTCGGCGGCACGGCGACCCTGGCGGTTGGGGTGGACACGGCTCGCGCCCCGGCCGCGAGTTTCACCGCCACCGGCGAACTGGCGGTCGCCTACGTTCGGCCCGGGGGGGCGACCCCGGAGCTGGTTGTCGGACTGTTCGACGCCACGGGCGCCGCGCGAGAAACGATTACCATCGGGGCGACCGGTGCGCCGTACGCTCTTGCGGTCGGATCGACGGTGCGGGGCACACTAATCGTTACGCCGGTGCAGACGATAGACGGCGGACCGAGCGGGTTGTCCGATTTCGAGGTGCATGGCACACTGCTCGAACCGCCGCCCGCACCGCCCCCGCCGCCCGCCCCCCCCCCGCCGCCGCACGCGGCCAATCCGCGGCGGACGTTGACCATTGCCGCGGGCGGTAGCGCCGGCACGGCCGACATCGGCGGCGCGGCTCGGGACCTCGCCAGACCCTTCGGCGGCTTCGCCGGAGAAGTGCGTGTCGCTACTGGCGATGTGGACGACGACGGCGTCGCGGATCTCATCTACGGTGCCGGCGCCGGGGCGATGGGGGGGCACGTGAAGGCGTTCAGCGGCCGGGACGGGACGCTGCTGCGCTCCTTCCTCGCCTTCGACGGGTTCGCCGGCGGGGTGAGCGTGGCGAGCGGGGATGTGGACGGCGACGGGGTGGCCGACCTCATCGTCGGGGCGGGCGCCGGGGCGATGGGGGGGCACGTGAAGGCGTTCAGCGGCCGGGACGGGACGCTGCTGCGCTCCTTCCTCGCCTTCGACGGGTTCGCCGGCGGCGTCTTCGTCGCGGCGTCTGACCTCGACGCCGACGGCAAGGTGGAGATCGTCGCCGGTGAGGGTGCCGGGGGACAGCCGCGCGTTCGGGCCTTTGGCGCGTTCGATGAGATAATCCTGAGCTTCCTGGCCTACGACGCCCCGTTCACCGGCGGCGTGCGCGTGGCGGGCCTGGACACCGACGGCGATGGGCGCGACGAGATCGTAACGGGCAACGGCCCCGGCAGCGCCGGGCACGTCACCGTCGTCAGTTACGCCGGGAACCTGCTGGCCAGTTTCCTCGTCACGGACGCAACCGAGACCCGCGGTACGTTCGTCAACTGATGGGCCGAACGCGACGCACGCCGCGGACACGTTCACCGGCCCGATGATCGCGGGAGAGGTGCGCCAATAGCCCCCCCGGCGATCGAGCCGGCCGTGCGCGCGGACACGGCAACCGCGGAATTGCGGTATCAGGTTGTTGCACATCCAACGGCCCGAAGGCGGTGCCCGAGTTACATTCGATTGGCCACGATGCGAGTCGTGGCCAATCGGAAAAGGGATCGGACCCCTGATCGTGTGTCTGACGAACGCAACTCTCACACAGCAAACTCCTTTCGCACGTCATGCTCCCGTGCCGCGCTCCGTACACCTCCACTGGCGGGCGGCCCGGTCGGACGGGTACCCTTTCGGTTCCGAGCCCGCCCCGGCTCCGCGTTCGGAGATTTTTCCTCCACTTCGGCGAAGGGACGGGCGGTGCGGCGCCAGTACATAAGCGTGGGCGGGCACGAGGCCGGCCCAGGAGGCAACGGAATGTCGCACAGCGCACTGACCGCGACCGTCGCCCGAGCCCGGCGAGCCGCTCGGACCGACGCCACAGACGGCGAACTGGTCGCCCGGTTCGCGGGCACCGGGGACCCGGACGCGTTCGCCGAGTTGATGCGGCGGCACGGGCCGACGGTGCTGGCGGTGTGCCGGCGGGTGGCCGGTCACCGCCACGACGCCGAGGACGCGTTCCAGGCCACGTTCCTGGTACTGGCCCGGCGGGCCAGTGAACTGGACTCGCCGGGCACGGTGGGCGGGTGGCTGTTCGGGGTGGCGGTGAACACCGCCCGCGCGGCGCGGCGGCGGTCGGCCCGGCGGGCCGCGCGAGAGTCGCTAACCGCGTTCCCGCCCGACCGCGGGCGGCCCGAGCCGGAGCCGGACTTCGACACCCGCGCGGCGGTGGCCGCAGCGGTGGCCGAGTTGCCCGAACGGTACCGCGCCCTGGTGGTCGCGTGCGACCTGCGGGGCGAGTCCCAGCCGGCCGTCGCGCGCCAGCTCGGTGTGCCGGTCGGGACCGTGTACAGCCGGCTGGCGGCGGCCCGCCAGTTGCTAGCCGAGCGGTTGCGGCGCCGGGGCATAGGCCCCACGGCTCTGGCCGTGGCACTGGGCGCGCTGGCGCCCGACGGGGTCGCGCTGCCGCCGGTTTCCGAGTGCCCGCCCGCGAGCGTCACGGAACTGACGGAGGGGATCATGTCGCAAGGATCTGCGCTGAAATGGAAGCTGGCGGCGTGCGTGCTGCTGGTCGGGGTGACGCTGGGCCTGGGCGCGGATCGGCCGGGGCCGGCCCCGGCGGTTGCGCCGGCCCCGCGTCCGGCGGACGAGTCGCGGCTGGTGCTGGGGTTCGCTGGGCACGTGCGGCTACTGAAGGCGGACGGCACCGAGGTGGCGCGGGTGACGGAAGCGGACGCCGGGGCCGGGGTTGAATTGAGGCATACGGCTGCGACCAAGCTCTCTTCGACGAGCGGGCTAAGCGCGGTCCTGTCGCAACCGTTCGGCCCGTGCGGCCGGGCCGCGCCGGACGGTCGGCTCCCGCTCAATACCCGCAAGGGGCTGTACCTACTCACCCCAGGAACACCGTCGGTCATCGCTCCGGTGAAGGCCGCGAAGGGGGGCGAAGCGCTGTTCGCGGCGGGCGGGGTGCCGTACATTACGGCGTGGTCACCGGACGGGAAGAAGGCGGTCGGGTTCCGGTTCACACGACCTCTGATCGGCCCCCAGGGGTACGAGCACGTCCTGATCGACTTGGGCGCGGGGAGAACAACCGCTCTGAACGTGCCGAGAAAACACCGGGTTGTAGACTGGGCGCCCGACGGCACGTGGTTCCTGACGATCCGAGACGAGCATTCGATTAATTTTAACCTTGAGTACAGCACCCGCGGGGTGTTGTGCAAAGTCTCTGCGGACGGCAAGACGAGTGAGGTGCTGTGTCCGTCCAAGGACGCTGGCGAACCGTCGATGTCTGTGGTGTGCGCCGCGCTGTCACCGGACGGCAAACGGGTCGCGTACCAGTACGGTACCACGCACCCGGTCAAAGATGGGAAGGAAACGGTCCACATGCCGGGGGTTCGGGTGGTCGTTCTCGACCTCGCGCGGAACACGCACACGGTTGTCGCGTCCGAGCCCGGTAGTGTGGATGTCGCAAACGACCCGTTCGGGGTACGCTGGTCGCCGGACGGGACGCGCGTCGGGTTCCTGTACTCACACCGTCAGTTCGGAGAATTGTTGAGTGTCGGTTGGCGGGTCGGCGTGGTGGGGGCAGACGGCCAGGGGGCGAAAACGGTCTTCGCTTCGGACCGGGCCGAGCCGAACGCGACGCTCGCACTGACGCTGTTCGACTGGCGCTAACGCACCCGGCGGTTGGCCGGTCGCCATCGGCACAGCACGGCGACGGGCGGGCACGACTGCGTTTCGAGCAAACGCGCGACGGGCACGGCCGCCCCCCGGAGCCGTGAGAGCGATCGCCGGCGGTTGCTCGAATTCGGGCGAGAGTTTTTCCGCCGGTCGGTGATTGAAGGAAGGGGCGACGGTGGAAAACAACGACCCGCGGGTGTTCTTTGCGGCCGAGCGGACCCTGCTCGCGTGGGTGCGGACCGCGCTCGGATTGATCGGGTTGGGATTCGTCGTCGCGCGGTTCGGCCTTTTTGTCCGGCTGATGCGCCCGGACGTGATCCACCCCGCGCACACTTGGGCGGGTGTGATCGGCGTGGTCCTGGCGGCGCTGGGCGCCGCGTCGGCCGCGGCGGCCACGTGGCAGCACCGGCGGTTCTGTGGCACGCTCGCGGCACATGAGCTGCCCCCGCGGTACCGCCTCGCGCCGGCGCCCTGGCTCGGCTTCGGGGTGGCGCTGACGGGGGCGGCGCTGGCGGTCGCGCTGGCGGCGTGAGCTTACGGGTAGCAAGCGGGGTGGGGACGTGGACGAGGTGCTGCTCGAAACCGAACGGCTCCGGTTGCGGCAGTTCGCCGACACCGACGCGGACGCCGCACGACTGTTCGAACTCGATTCGGACCCCGAGGTGATGCGCTACATCGGCCCGTTCGCGCGGGGGAGCGTGGCCGAGTACCGCGAACTGATCCGCGTGTGGCTCCCGTTTTACGAGCACCCGCCGGGCGGGGTGTGGGCGGTCGAGGCGCGCGCGACCGGCGACTTTTTCGGGTGGGTGTTTGTCCGCCCGGCGCCGTTTCACCGGATGGCGTCCGCCATCGGCTGGGCGCGCGACACCGAACTCGAACTCGGGTACCGGTTCCGGCGGGCGGCGTGGGGCCACGGGTACGCGACCGAGTGCGCCGGTCCGCTGGTCCGCGCGGCGCTCGCGAACCCCGCGGCGACGGCCGTGGTGGCGGTGGCGCTGGTGACCAACCGCGCGTCCACCCGCGTGATGGAGAAGGTGGGGCTCCGGTACGAGCGGCAAGTCGAACTGTCCGGGTACGCCGATCCCGGCGCCGTCTACGTGTTGCCCCGGGCCGAAAGCGGATCGGCCCGCATTCAGTGAGCCGTTCCGGTGGCGAACTTCTCGTTCAGCCGGCGGACGATTTCCTCGGAAAACTCGGCCCCCGGATCAACATAAAACGGCTGTAACGCGGGCGGCTTCAGCTTCAGTTCCTTGACCAGCGGGCTTTCGGCCTCTTGCGGGGTGACCGCGTCCGGGTAGGCGAGCAGCGCCGTGAGGTTGTGCTCACGGGCCACGGCGGCGGTGACGGCCCGGATCTCGTCGTACAGCTCGACGATAATGATGCTGGCCCGCTCGTTGAGCATTTTGGCGATGGTGCGGTCCAGGTCCTCGACGAGCCGGGTCAGCGAGCGGAGGTCGGATTCCAGGTCGAACTTCGTGTTCGGATTGGTCGCGGCGGCGTGGCGTGCTTTCAGGTCGGCGTGCATGGCCCGGAGGCCGACGAGGTTGGCCGCGAGCCGGCCGCGGCGCGTCTCCAGCCGCACGACCGCGGTCCTGGCGCGTTCGTACTCGCGCATCACCTTGGCCATGTTGAAGTAGCCGGTTTTGTGGCCGAGCACGACCGGCGGTCGGCCGCCGTCGGCCCGGGCCGCGACCGGCAGCGGCGGGCGCGGCGGCGCCGTGGCCCCAGTGACGAACGCGGCCCCCACAACGACCGCCGCGCACCCGGCCAACACACCCCAGCGCACCATAACCGTCCCTCCCGGGCCGGGCGCGTGCCCGCGCACCGGTGGGGAAACGTACCCCCGGCCGCCGATCGGCGGCAAGATCAAATGTCGTGAGACGGACCGACAGACGCGCCCGCGGGCGTTTCCCCGTGCATCTCCTTGGGGGGCTTGCTACTCTGGGGCCTTCCCACCCGGGGCGCCGGGGCGCGTCTCTCCACGCGCGCCGCTCCTGTTCCGCATCGACCGAGCCGGACTCCCAATGCCTCAGCGCTACCTCATCGTCGCCGTGACCGCGGTCGCGGCCTTCTGGATGTACATCGACCGCGTTTGCTTCTCAACGCTCGCGGCGCCGATGGAGCGCGAGCTGCTGCTCCCGCTCGCACCCCAGCCCACCGACGCCGACACGCTCTCGAACGACGACATCGCGGCGGCCAAGAAGAAGAAGTTCGGCCCCAACCCGCCCGCCGGGGCCGAGTTGTCGCCCGAAGATGTGGTCGCCGCCAAGAAGAAGAAGTGGGCGGACAAGCGGCTGGCCGACATCCTCGGCGCGTTCTTTTTAACCTACGCCCTGTTCCAGATCCCGATGGGCAGCCTCGCCGACCGGTACGGCGCCCGCGCCGTGCTCACCGTCTCGATCGCGGCGTGGTCGGTCGTCACCATGTTGACCGGGTTCGTCGGCGGGGCGGTTGCCCTGGTCGGCATCCGCCTGCTGCTCGGGGTGACCGAATCCGGGGCGTACCCCGCGGCGGCCGGCCTCGTGAAGCGCTGGGCGCGGCCGGAGGAGCGCGGGCGGTTCAGCTCGGTCGTCGCGTTCGGCGGGCGGATCGGCGGGGTCGTTGCCCCGTGGCTCACCGCGGTGCTGGCCGCCGCGCTGGCGGGCGTCGCGCTCGTCGAGTGGGCCATCACCCCGTCCCCGGCGGCCCCGGACGGGAACGACGCGCCGGTGAACTGGCGCGGGGTGTTCGTGGTGTACGGGCTGTGCGGGGTGGCCGTCGCGCTCCTGTTTTGGCTGATCGTTCGCGACCATCCGCCCGGTGCCCCTGCTCCCGCACGCGAAGGGGGCAACGCCCCGGCGGGGCTGTCGCTCATCACCCGCTTCGCCGCGCTCGCCCGGTCGCGCAACATGTGGCTCTTCGGGGCGATGCAGTTCGGCATGAACCTCGGGTGGGCGTTCCTGGTCACCCTGCTGCCCAAGTACCTCGAGCAGGTCCACGAGACGCCCCTCGACCGGGCCGGGCGGATGCAAACCGTGGCCCTCGGTATCGGGTGCCTCGGGATGATCTTCGGCGGCGTGTTCACCGATTTCGCGCGCCGCTGGCTCGGGCCGCGGGCCGGGCGGTCGGTGCCCATCGGCGCCGCGCTCAGCGGGTGCGCGATCGCGTTCCTGCTGATCCCTCAGTTGCCGGACGCCTGGACCGTGGTGGTCGCGCTGGGGGTAATGGCGTTCCTGGTGGACATGCACAACCCGACGATCTGGTCGTTCGCTCAGGACGTGGGCGGCAAGAACGTGGGCGCCGCGCTCGGCTGGGGCAACATGTGGGGGAACCTCGGGGCCGCGTTTTCGGCCCGGGTGCTCGTCGAACTCCAGCACGCGACGGGCTGGAACACGGCGTTCGTGTGTCTCGCCGGGGCGTTTGCCGTGTCCGCGGTGTGCGGGTTCCTGCTCGACGCCACCAAGCCCGTGGAGGGGCCGACGGCGTAGCGGTCACTTCACCAGGAGCTTGCCCACAGCGACGAGGGCGACGAGCGAGAACAGCGCCGCGCCTACTACCCACATCGGCACGAAGGGGCGGGGCCGCAGGCGCGGTGCTCGGTACGGTGACAGGATCGGAGTGTCGTTGGGGTCGGCCGCGGTCGCGTCGGCGGCGGTCGGCTCGGTGAGCTGTGCCCACGGCGACGGCTCGCGCATGGCCTCCGCCAGCGCGAACGTGCCCGAGGACAGCTCCCCGGAATCAGTTGGGGGCCGGTGGCGCCCGGTCAGGTAGCCGCTACCCGGTGCGTATGCCGCTTCCGGCGGTAGGTCGAAGTTCACCCCGTCCGCCGGCAGCGCCGCCGGCACGCAGGCGGCGTCGAGTTGGGCCAGCAGTTCCGCCGCCGACGCGAAGCGGGCCGACGGGTGCGGTGCCATCAGCCGGTGAACGACCGCGGCCACCGCCGGCGGCACATCGGGCCGCAAGGCGGTGACGGGCGTCGGGGGCCGCCCCAACACGTTCGTGCCCCCGGCGGACGGGGCGCGACCCGTCAGCAGGAAGTAGAACACGCCCCCGAGCGAATACAGGTCGGACGCCGGATCGGCCGTGTGCGGAGCGGTCACGGTTTCGGGCGCGTGATACGCGGACGGGCCGGCTCCCAGCGGCGGGAGCCCGAAGCCCGTGACCTTGACCGCCGGCGGCCCGAGCGCCGTGGGACGGGAGATCAGCACGTTGTCGGGGGCCAAGTGCCCGTGCGCGGACCCGCGCTCGTGAGCGTGCCGGAGCCCGTGGGCGATTTGGCGCACGAGTTCGCACGCCTCGTCCACGGGGCGCGGCCCGCGCTGGGCGACCAGCGCCTCCAGGTTCGGGCCGTCCACAAACTCCAGAACGAGGTAAAACCGGTCGGCCAGTTCGTTCGCGTCGAGTGCGGTAACGACGTTGGGGTGCGACAGCCGCCCCGCGGAGCGCGCCTGGACCTGGAACCGCTGCCGGTCCTCCGCAGTGCGGGTCAGCTCGGCCGACAGGACTTTGATCGCGACCGCGCGGTTCATGGTGCGGTGCCGGGCCTTGTACACCCGGCTCATCGACCCGCGGCCGATCGGTTCGAGGATCACATAAGGGCCGAACACGAACCCGTCGGTGCGCCCCGTGAGCAGGCGGTCGGCCTGGAACCGCGTGAGCAGCCCCGCGGCGACCAGCCCGGCCGCGAACTCGGCCGCCGTCCGGCCCGGGACCATCGCGGCACGCGTGAGCTGGTTCGGGGCGAGCACGCCGGCCGCGCAAACCGCGTCGAAGTAAGCGATACGGTCGACGAGCGTTTGGGCGGTTGAGATGGGCATTAAGCGCTCCGCGCCGGCGGCGGGGTCCTGTCGGTTCGGCGACCGGCGACATCGTGTCGGCCGGAACGGGGGCGGTCGGGCCACGGGCACCACCCCGAATGTAGGAGACGATTCCGGCCCGCGCCGTCACTTCTGTGTAGAACTCGCGTGACTGTTCGATTCTTATGGGGTCGCCAAAATTGAGACGATCGCGCCCGCGGCGGCGATGTAACTGCGCGGTAACAGAGAGTTTCCGCGGGGCGCGAACGGGCCGCCCTTAGGACCCTTGAAGCTTCGCGCTTTTTCCTCTCGCTCTGCGGCCACGGCCGGTTTAAACTAATCCATCTCACCAACCGAAGGCGCTGCCTTTCCACGCGAACCCACCCGACACCGGGCGCCCCGCCCCGGCTCGCACTCCCAGCGAGGAACACGCCGATGCGACCCTCCGTCACACGAACGTATCTCTCCGTATCCGCTTGCGCACGCGGACTCGTTACCGCCCTCCTCGCGCTGGCCCCCGGTGCGGCCCTCGCGGCGCCGCCTGCCGACCCCGGCGAGCGCAAAGCGACCATTGGCCGGCCCGATGGCGTCACGGTGTCTCCCGGGAGCGTTTCGCTCAGCGGGGTGCGTGACGCGCGGCAACTCGTCGTCGGCGGTAAGTACGCCGACGGGTCCGTGCGCGACCTTACCGCGCTCGCGGAGGTGACGGTCGAACCCGCCGGGGTCGTTGACCTCCAGGAAGGGGCCTACCTGCGCCCCATCAAGAACGGCACCGCGACCGTGGTCGTGAACGCCAACGGCACGGTCGTTCGCGTGCCCGTCACCGTCACGGGGATGGACCGCCCCGCCCCGGTGAGCTTCCGGCGCGACGTGATCGCCGCGATGAACGTCGGCGGGTGCAACATGGGCGCGTGCCACGGCACCCCGAGCGGCAAGAACGGGTTCAAGCTGTCGCTCCGCGGGTTCGACCCGGCCGCGGACTACCTGCAACTCACGCGCGACCAGTTCGGCCGCCGCACCGGCAAGCACAGCCCCGAGCAGAGCCTGCTCCTCCTAAAAGGCGTGGGCGCGGTGCCGCACGAGGGCGGCCAGCGGTTCGGCCTTACCAGCGTGCCCGGCGAGGTGGTGAGCGCGTGGCTCGCCGAGGGGCTGAAGGACGACGCCCCCGCCCTGCCGCCGGTCAAGAAGGTCGAAGTCACTCCGCCGGCGCGGCTCCTGAAGGCCCCGGGCAAGTGGCAGCAACTGGGTGTGGCCGTCACGTTCGCCGACGACTCCACGCGCGACGTGACCCGGCTCACCAACTTCAGCAGCAGCGACCCCTCCATCGCCGACGTCACCCCGACCGGCCTCGTGGAGTTCAAGCGGTCCGGCGAGGTGGCGATCCTGGCCCGGTACCTCGAAGAGCTGGTCGCGGTGCGGATCACGTACCTCGAGCCGCGCGAGGGGTTCGTGTGGCCGAACCCGCCCGAAACGAACTTCGTGGACACCCACACGTTCGCCAAGCTCAAGCAGATGAGCATCGCCCCGTCCGATCTGGCCGAGGACCACGAGTTCGTCCGCCGCGCGTACCTCGACTGCGTCGGCCGCATGCCGACCGCGGACGAGGCGAAGACGTTCCTGGCCGATAAAGGTGCCCAGAAGCGCGAGCGGCTGATCGACGCCCTCGTGGACACCGACGAGTTCGCGGACTTCTGGGCGCTCAAGTGGGCCGACGTGCTGCGCTCCAGCCGCAAGACGATCCAGGTGAAGGGCAGCTACGGGTTCCAGGCGTGGCTCCGCGGGCACTTCCAGAAGAACACCCCGCTCGACAAGATCGTGCAGGAGATCATCACCGCCAACGGGAACTCCTACGCGAACCCGCCCGCGAACTACTACCGCATCGCCAAGGACCCCACCGCACTGGCCGAGACCACCGCGCAACTGTTCCTCGGGGTGCGGATGCAGTGCGCGAAGTGCCACAACCACCCGTTCGAGCGGTGGAGCCAGGACGATTACTACGGCATGGCCGCGTGGTTCGCCCGGGTGAGGACCAAGCCGGAGCCGGTCGTCGGCACCCGACCGGCGGGCGGGGCGCCCGGCGCCGAGGTGGTTTTTAGCGCCCGCGACGGCGAGGTCAGCCAGCCGCGCTCGGGGCGGGCGATGAAGCCCCGGTACATCGGCACCGGCGACGCCGACGTGAAGGCCGGCGAGGACCGCCGAGCGGTGCTGGCGCGGTGGCTCACCTCGGCCGACAACGCCTTCTTCTCGAAGTCGGTGGTGAACCGCGTGTGGTTCCACCTGATGGGCAAGGGCATCGTGGACCCCGTGGACGACTTCCGCGAGTCGAACCCCTCGTGCAACGACGAACTGCTCGACGCGCTCGCGAAGGACTTCGCCAAGAACAAGTTCGACATGAAGCGGCTGGTGAAGACCATCATGAAGTCGCGCACGTACCAGCTCTCGGCGCAGCCGAACGACTCGAACCGCGACGACGGCAAGTACTTCTCGCACGCGGTCACGAAGCTGCTCACGGCGGAGCAGCTGCTCGATGCGATCTGCGACTTCACCGGGGTGCCCGAGAAGTTCGCGGGGCTGCCGGCCGGGACGCGGGCGGTGCAACTGCCCGACGGCGAGGTGAACCACCCGTTCCTGAAGGCGTTCGGCCAGCCGGCCCGCGAGCTGGCGTGCGAGTGCGAGCGCGAGAGCGACGGGAACTTGGCCCAGGCCCTTCAGCTCATCAACGGCCCGACGGTGAACGAGAAGGTCCGCAACCCGAGCAACCGGCTCGGTAAGTTGATCGCCGACAAGAAGCCGGACGGCGAAATCCTGACGAGCCTTTACTTTGCGGCCCTAGGGCGGGCGCCGTTCGACGACGAGCGGAAGATCGCGCTGGAGCACGTGGCCAAGCGCGAGGACAAGCGCAAGGCGTGGGAAGACCTCGTGTGGGCGCTCATCAACACCCGCGAGTTCCTGTTCCGTCACTAACAGGTCGGGGCTGCTGGCAGCGGCATTCGACGGGCCACGGTTGCCCCGCCTGTTCACGCAGGCGGGGCAAACTGCTTACTGCGCGACGTTCTTCTTGAAGTCGAGGTACGCGAGGTACATCAGCCCGCCGAGGATCAGGTAGCACACCATCGTCGCGGGTACGGACGGGGACGCCAGCTTCAGCGCGCTGCCGGCCGACGCCTTGAGCTTCGGTTTGATGCCACGCCAGTCCACCGAATAAATCTCGTCCAGGACCAGGTGCGACAGGAACCCGACCATCACCCCCACGCCGAGGATGAACCGCACCCCACGGTCGGGGTAAGCCAAGTACACGCACAGCCCCGCGATGAGCATGGCCGGGATGCTGTGGTACATCCCGCGGTGGACCGTGAACTGTTTGAACACGTTCGCGACGAAATACCGGATGAACAGGTACGCGAACAGCAGCGTGGCGCAGATGCTTTCGAGCGGCATCCCCGCGTGCATCATGCGGCGGATGAAGAGCATCGGCACGACCGCGGCCAGCAGTCCGAACATTTCGCGCACGGGCACCCCGGAGTCGCTGTCGAGGTCCGGGAGCATCCCGCCGACCGCGGTCACCCCCGCCGCCAGGATGCCCACTTCCGTGCTGAACCCGAGCGGCTGAACGGCGAACCCGCCGTAAGCGATGCCCAGCCCCCCGGACACCGTGATGTGCGTGCGGAACCCGGCCACGCGTCGCCCTCCTTAACGGAGATACCCCAAACTGCCGAGCATCCTACCGCGCCCCGTCGGCGCCCGAAACTTCAGTTCGCGATACTGTAATTTTGTGCAACGGACCTTGTGTACAGGCGTTCCCTCTGAGTATGGTTTACTGAAAGGAGGACGCGAAATGAACCCCACGAACGAAGTGATTGCTCAGCGCCTGCGGAAGCACGCGAACGACCTCGCCCGGTCCGGCAGCAACCTGTACCGCGTCCGCGCGTTCCGGTCGGCGGCCATCGCGGTCATGGGCCTTCACGGCGACGTGACAGAGATCGTCGCCAGCGGCGGCGTGCCGGCCCTCGAGCGCGTTCCGGGCATCGGCAAGAGCCTCGCGCTGACCATCGCCGAGTACGTCGTGGCGAACGGCCTGGCTGCGTAACGTGCTAGCTGACGCCGTCCACACGCACGCCGATCTCTTTGAGTGCCTCGCGGAATGCAGCGAGTTGGTCTTCGGCTACGCTCACCGCCAGCGGGCCGAGGCGCTCGGCTACCAGCGAGCGGGTTCCGGGCCACTGCACTAGCCCGTCGGCGATTTCAACTGTCGGCAACTTCACCACCAACAGGCGTTCCGCCCGCGGTTGTGAGAGTTGCGACCCGAGCAGCAGCAACCGGCCTGCGGCGGAGAGCGGAGAGCCGCTCCGTTCCAAGAACCACGCATCCAGTTCCGCGAGCGTGCGCCCGCCCTCAACGGCCTTTCGCAGCGACGCCGGCGTGAGCCGGAACCGCTGCACCCCGTTCTGCTCGATCGGCAGCGGCTCCGCGAACTGCTTGAGTTCCGCTTCGAGCAGCAGGTCCGCTTGCGGGCCGTCAACGGTGAGCGTGACGCCGTCGTCCGCCGGCGCGAGGCACCGCTGTGGCTTGGATTCGTAGTCGCGGTTGCCGATGAGGCGCAGGTTCGAGAGCGACGGCTCGCGCCCGTCGGCGGTCATCCCGATGCGATCGGTGAGCCGCAGCACGACCACCCCGCGGGCCACCGCGATGTCCAGTTCCGCGGGCGTCTGAAACTCGACCAGCACCGCCGAAGCGAACGCGGTGATCCGCTCGCGCTTGCTGGCCCACCGCTGGAGCAGGTCCGCAACGCCCGCGGGCACGGGGCGCGTGCCGTGGCGGTTGAGGGTCTGCACGATCATCGGCAGCGTGAGCCCCGATTCCAGACCGCGGTAGGTCTGCTCCGGTGTGAGTTCGAGCGTGCAGGCGGGGCCGATCCCCTTCCACGCCGCGAACCGCGTGAGCGACGCGACCAGCGCCGGCGTCAGCCCCTGCCGGTACGCGAGGATCTCCGCGTTCGGCTGGACCATTAGCGTTTGCGGGAAGGTGGGCGGAGCCGGCGGTTCCGGGTCGCCGAACAGCAGGTGCCGGCCGAGGGCGGAGAGCCGGACGAGTTCGCCCGACACTTCCACAATTCCCAGCGAATACGCGACGCCAAGCAGGTAACCGCGGACCCACGCCGCTCCCTTGTCGCTCGCCGCTTCGGCCGGGAGCACACCGGCCCACGACGGGTGGTGCGACCACAGCCACTCTGCGATCGCGTCCGGGTGAACGAAATCGCGCGCCAGGAGCAGGCTGAGGAGGCCGGCGGTCGGCGTCGGCGAGAGCCCGTTCTCGGTCGGCGCGTAGCCGGTCAGCGGGTCCCACGGCTCCACGAGCGGGAGGGCGCGCATCAGTTGCCCGAGCAGAGGGAGCAGCGGCCCCTCCCAGGTCGCCGGGAACGGGTCGGCCTCGAGCGCCCCCCCGCGCTCGGCGAGCAGTTCGACTGCACGCGCCCACAGCAGGGCCAGCACCCCGGCGTCGGCGACGGGCGCGATCTGATCGACCGGCGGCGCGGCCAGCACCGCGTCCCCCTGGAGCCGCAGCAGGTCGCGCTTGAAGAGGGTGTGGCCCTGCGTGAGCCGCACCGGCTCGTTTTGAACCTGCTGCCACGCCGCCGCAAGGCGCAACGGCCATTCGAGGCCGTCGGCCTGGCGCGGGGTACCGACTTCGTCGTCCGGGTTCGTGAGGTCCGGAAGTTCCAGGTTTTCGGCCCGGGCGCGGAGCGCGACGCCCGGGTGCGCGAACACGACAGCGTTGTGCGTGCCCGCCAGCCCGAACCACGCCGCGAAGTCCTCGACGGGTGGCTCGTCCGCGCCACGCTCGGGGAATAGCAACGCCGTTTCGAGCAGGGCCTGAACCGGTGTGAACCCGTCGTTGTGGTCGAGGGCGGCGAGGAGCGTGAGCAGATGCCCGACCTTCCACCGCGGCTGACGGCTCAGCCCCATGAACGCGAGCACCTTGCGCGCGGCCGGGGGCTGCTCCTTGATGCGCCGGTCGATGACCGGCGCGTTGGTGACCATCGCGACGGATTTTTCGATCAGCTCTTCGACGGGCAGCTTGGACCGCGGGCGGACGAGCTTGTCGCCCACCGCGCGCAAAAGGGCCTCGCTATACCCCAGAAGGGCGTCGCGGCAGCGTTCGGACCAGTCGATGACGGAGGTCTGGGGCATCGAAATGTTGTATGGCGAAGGCGGCTTATTTCCCGACCACTTGCGGGGTGTGTCCCATCTTGCGCAGCTCTTCGAGCACCGAATCGAGCCGCCCGGGGCGGATGAGCAGCACCTTTTCGGAGAGCCGCCCGGCGACCTCGGCGGAGAGCTTCTTCCGCGCGAGCAGTTCCTCGGCCAGCACCGCGTCTTCGGTGAGGACGAGGCACACGCGGCGGTGCAGCTTGGCGGGCAGGCGAGCGGTCGGGTTGTTCATTATCAGCTTTTCATGAAACTACGGAGCTAACGGGCTACGTGTGATGGTTACACCCGAAGAGCGAATATCGAGCAACTCGCGCACTTGCGATTGGCTGAGCACTACCCCATCCAATTTGATCTCTGCAATCGCCGCACAAGTGGGTGAGCGAAAGAACGCCTTCCATTCGTTGAGGGGCGTAAACATCTGCGGTTCCGGGCTCATGTACTCACAACAGAAATCCTTGTAGACAAGCCGTCGTAACTGCGGAAACCGTTTTGAGGCTGCGAGGTTCGGAATGAACCGTTGCGTGTTGTAACCCGCGTGAACGTCCAACTGCTCAAGAGGGTGCGTGCCCCCGACTAAGAAGTCAGCGTTCGGTGCGGACGGCGCAGCTAGCGATAGCAGGCGCGGGCACGCGGCCAAAAGTCCGGCGGCCTGTCCGCCCTCTTCGTATGCACCGACGCGGTCAGACAAGATGGTGTTTTGACTTTGCTCAATTTGCAGCGATTCGAGGTACGGAAACAAGATGCCGCCTGTGACGAGGGGCCACAGCGAGACGGCAAGAGTCCCGTTCGTCGCCGGGTGATCTTCGTAAGCGCTGAACGACATACGACGGAGTACCGGCGCCACCTTCGGATCACACAGGAAATCGAGTACCGGCCTCAAGCCACCTGGGTCCCAATCGAGCCACAAGTTACCGGTATAGTGGAAGTCCCACATCCCGTGGTCGCATGTCGCAAGCGCGACGGGGCGCCACCCGCGCCTAATCTCTTCCTCACGCTGCTCAACTTCACTCTTGATCACATTGAACCACCGATGCAACTCGCCCAACATCGATAGCCACGGTCCCGAACACACGGCCTGGAGTTCCGTCATACGAGCCGTGAGCTTTTTCTGCCCGCGCTGTACCAGCAAGCGAACGTATTCGCTCCGTGCGTCTGAGCGGTCTTCGAGCCAGTCGGCGTAAACGAGCTTCGCGGTTCGATCGGTTGGAGCCGAAGCGATCCCGAGTAACAGCGCTCGTTCTTCAGCGTTCGGGAACTCGCTTTCCAGAAACTCGGCAACGCGATCCACGAGCTACTCCGCAGCAGATTTCGGCGGGATCACGTCGCGCTCGTCGAGGATCTCGTAGCTGTAGCCCTGCTCCGTCAGGAACATCTGGCGGTGGTGGGCGAAGTCGAGCTCGCGGGTGTCGCGCGTCACCAGCGTGAAGAAGTGCGCGTCGCCGTCGCCGCTGCTCTTGGGGCGCAGGATGCGCCCGAGCCGCTGCGCTTCTTCCTGGCGCGAGCCGAAGGTGCCGCTCACCTGGATCAGCACGTTCGCGTCCGGCAGGTCGATCGCGAAGTTCCCGACCTTGCTCAGCACCAGGTGCCGCACCTCGCCGCGGCGGAACTTGCCGTACAGGTCCTCGCGCTCGGCGTTGCCGGTGCTGCCCGTAATCATCGGGATCTCGAACCGCTCGCTCAGCCGCTTCAGTTGCGAGAGGTACTGCCCGATCACGATCACCCGCTGGTCGTGGTACCGCTTCAGCAGCTCGGCCACGACCTCGTCCTTGGCGACGTTCTCGCTGGCGATGCGGTACTTGGCCCGGTGGTCGGCGACCGCGTACTCCATGCGGGTGGAGTCGGTCGGCAGCGCGACGCGGATCTCGCTGCAACTGGCGGACGCGATCCAGCCCTTCGTTTCCAGCTCGCGCCACGGCACGTCGTACTTTTTCGGGCCGATGAGCGAGAACACGTCCCCCTCGCGGCCGTCCTCGCGGATGAGGGTGGCCGTGAGCCCGAGCCGGCGCCGGGCCTGGATCTGCGCCGTGACGCGGAACACCGGGGCCGGGAGCAGGTGGACCTCGTCGTACACGATGAGGCCCCAGTCCCGCTGCTCGAACAGCCCGAAGTGCGGGAACGCCTCGGTCTTGTCCGGGCGGTAGGTGATGATCTGGTACGTCGCCACCGTCACCGGCCCGATGTCCTTCGTTTCGCCGGTGTACTCCTTCACCTCGTCTTCGGTCAGCGTGGTCTTGTCGATGATCTCGCGGCGCCACTGCTTCACCGCGGTGATGCTGGTGGTGAGCACCAGCGTGTTCTTCTGGAGCAGGCACATGGAGGCGATGCCGACGACCGTTTTCCCGGCGCCGCACGGGAGCACGATCACCCCGCTGCCGCCGCGCACGTCGCCGCCCGCGTGGAACACGTCGGCGGCCTCACGCTGGTAGTCGCGCACCCGGAACGGGACGCCGCTCGCCGCGGTCTCGCGCAGCTCCATCGGCAGCATCGCGCCTTCGGTGTACCCCGCAATGTCCTCCGCGGGGTAGCCCACCGTGATGAGCGCCTGTTTCAACACGCCGCGGAACGCCGGGGAGACCCCATACGTCGTGTCGTCGATCTTGTCGCCGAGGAACTCTTTGACCTTCTTGTTGCGGGCCAGTTCCGCCAGGAGCGGTTTGTCGGGGCACACGAGCTTGAGGTGCTCGGCGTCGATGCGCTCGAGCTTGACGCGGCCGTACCGCGACACCGTTTCCGCGATGTCGGTGGGGATGTTCTGCGGGATCGGGAACTTGGTGTACTTCTGAAGTACGCCGACCACCTCGTCCGCGCTGAACCCCGCGGCGGCGGCGTTCCAGAGCGACAGGTTCGAGATGCGGTACGTGTGGATGTGCTCGGGACTCTTTTCGAGCTCCGCGAACGGCGCGATGGCGTCGCGCGCCTCCGTGTACTTGGGGTTGTCCACCTCCACCAGCACGGACCGGTCCGACTGCACGATGAACGGGTTCGTCGGATCGAACGTCATGGGGGCCGCCGGCGCGGGCGCAGCTTTCGTGATCTTCGGCGGCATGGTCACCGTCGGGTTGTAGTCCGCCGGCACTCCGCCCGGCGCGAACATCCCATAGTAACGGCGCGCGCCGCGCACCGACAAGTCTAAGTCGCGCGGCGAGCGCGGAGCGCGGGTCACTTGTCCGTCCGGCCCGGGAGGGCCGGGACCGGCATCAGCCCCGGCGCGAGCCCCGGCGGGAACGTCGTCGGCTGGTCGTTGATGAAGACCAGCCCCGGCCCGCGCCGCTGGTAGGTCAGGTCGGTCCCGTACCGGCCCAGCAGGCTCTCGCCGGGGCCGAGGCACGGCGGGGTCGAGCGCCACGCCTCTTTCGCCGCGGCGAGCCGGTACCCCTCGTTGAACATCTCGGTCATCGGCCCGCGCTCGAACGCGGTGCTCGACGTCGGCGCCGGGAAGTCGCCCGGGATGGCCGCGAGGTGGTAGTTCATGCCCGTGACGAGCGCCATGAGGTACATGCGCTGGAGGTCGCCCCGGGTCTGGGCGTAGATCACCGACGAGACGCTGCTGGCCGCGATCGTGAGCGACCGCTGCTTCAGCGGGGTCGCGTCCGCGAACAGCTTGCCCGCGACGATCATGTACAGGTCCACGCCCACGAGGTCGGGGCCTTGTTTCGTGCGCTGTTCGGGCGGGACGAACGGCGGGCGGAAGAAGATCGACACCGTGGTGCCGCCGTCCCCGTGCTCCTCGACGTAGGTCTTGCCGTCCACGGTCACGGGGATCTTCGACGGTGGGAAGAACCCCGGGATCGCGGACGACCCGAGCAGCACCTTCTTAATCAGCAGGCGGTCGCCGGCGGTCCCGCGGTTGGCGATCTCGCCGATGTCCCAGAACACGAACCGCTTGCTCTCGAGTTCCGTGGTGCCGATGTATAGGCGGCGGCCCTTGCGGTGCTCCGCGGCGATCCGGCACACGATGTCCGGTGTGAGCACCTTTTCAACCAGCTCCGCGAGCGGCCCGTTGTCGGCCAGCGCGAGGCTGAACAGCCCTCGCACCGGGCGGAGCGTGTAAACGTCCTTCTTTTCGATGGTGGTGTAGAACCGCTGGATCTGCGGGTCGTATTCGGGGCCGAGGAAGGCGAGCGGGGCGATCAGCGCGCCCGTGCTGATGCCGGTGACGACATCGAAGTTGGGGCGGCCGTTGGTACCGGGGCGGTCGCCGCTCGCGGTCCAGCCGACGAGCACGCCGGCGGAGTACGCGCCGTAGGAGCCACCCCCGGAGAGGCACAGCACCGACCGCCGCCGGGCGACCTGTTCGGGCGTCGGCTTCTGTTTCAGCGACTCGGCCCGCGCGTACGCGGCCTCGTTCCCTCCGAGTTCGTCGGCGTCGATTTGGCCGCGAACGTCAACGAGGTCGTTAGTGCCCAGCCCGGACCGGACCGGCGACGGAGCTTTCCGGAGCGAACCGGTTTCGGTTTGACACCCCACCAGCACCCCGGCGAGGAGTGCGAGAGCGGACGCGGAACCGGGCCGGAACGCGCGACGAAACATGTGCAACAAACCTCCCTCACCGGCGGGACGGCGGTCCCGCGAGCCGGAGGTTTAGCACAGCGGCAGAGAATTACCAGACGAGAGCGGGAGACGGCGCGCGGCGTGCTGCGGACGGCGCACAGGTGTGAACTCTGTGCGCGTCGAGGTGCGCTTACTTGCGGTGCCGGATCCGGGAACGCATCCGACGCTTCTTCCGCCCTACCTTACGCCGCCCGGTTCCGCGTCGCCGCCCCATAGCTCGCTCCTGAAATCTGAATTGGTAACGTGAGGTTCGTGTTTCGTTAAGAAAGAGAGTTTCTACGCCGCTGCCCGGCGCGCGACAAGCCCTGCGGCGTGTTCCTGACGCCGCACCCGTCAAAACCCCTCTAGCCCGTGCGACCGGCGTCGCTCGCGGGGTCCTGACGTGGCATGACGCATCTCCCCCGGATGCGAGGCCGCGCCGTTGCCGATAGCACTAGCGGCCGGGTCCGAGTGGGTGTGCCGACGTGCCGGTGGTCCGGGTTGTCCGTATTTGGCACCGTCGATATACTTTCTACTTGTTTACAATGCGCGGGACGGAGAGCGCCGCGGATGCGGTTCCACCTGATCGACCGAATCGACCGCTGCGAACCGGGCAAGTCGCTCGCCGCCGCGAAGTTCCTGGCGCTGGGCGAGGAGTACCTCAAGGATCACTTCCCGCAGTTCCCGGTCATGCCCGGCGTGCTGATGCTCCAGTCGTGCGTCGAAGCCGCCGCGTGGCTGTGGCGTGCCACCACGGACTACAAGCACCCGGTGATCGTGCTGCGGGAGCTGAAGCTCGTAAAGTATGGGACGTTTATGCTCCCCGGTCACCGCTTGGACGTGACCGTTGAGCTGACCAAAACGGACGACACCGCCGGCACCGCTACGTTTAAGGCCGAGGGCACGAACGACGCACGCGAGGCGACGGTGAAGGCGAACTTCGTGCTCCACGGGTACTCGCTTGCCGGCCGCGGCCCGGCCGGACCCGCAGCGGACGCGAAGCTGATCGAGCACTGGAAATCGCGGTGGGCGTTGCTCACCGGCGGGCTGCGGGGCTGACGGTTTCGGTGGGCGTTTTCCGCGCCGCCTCTGCCTCGCAAAGAAACAAGCGGACCGGGAACGATAGACAGGACGCACGAATGCTGCTGAAGGACCAAATCGCACTGGTAACGGGCGGGAGCCGCGGGATCGGGCGCGGGATCGTGCTGGCGCTCGCACGCGAAGGCGCGAAAGTGACCTTCGTGTACCACAGCAACGCCGACGCGGCCGACGCCCTGGTGCAAGAGGTGGCCGCCGCGGGCGGCACCGCGAAGGGCGTTCGGGCCGACGTGGCCGATCCGGCCGCCGCACAGACCGTTGTGGACGGCGTTCTGGCGGAACACGGGCGGCTCGATATTCTGGTGAACAACGCCGGCGTCATCCGGGACAAGCTCTTCCTGAAAATGGAAGCGGACGACTGGAACGCGGTCATCAACACGAACCTGACCGGGACGTTCGCGTTCTGCAAGGCCGTCGCCCAGCAGATGGCGTTCAAGCAGCGGTCCGGGCGGATCGTGAACGTGTCCAGCATCGCCGCCGAGCACGTGAACAAGGGCCAGGCCAACTACGCGGCGAGCAAGGGCGCGGTCAACAGCTTCACCCGCGTGCTGGCCGCGGAACTGGCCGCCCGCAACGTGCTGGTGAACGCGGTGGCCCCCGGGTTCATCGCGACGGACATGAGCCAGGCGGTGCGGAACCTGGCGGGCGAAGACAACCTCAAAAAGATCATTCCGGTGCGGCGGCTCGGGACACCGGACGACATCGCCAACGTGGTCCTCTTCCTTTGCGGCCCGGCCGCGGCGTACGTCACCGGACAGGTGATTACCGTGGACGGCGGTCTCAGCCTCGGGGCGGTGTCCGGCTGAGCCCCAAGCCGGTTGGAGAACACTCAGATGACGCGCGAAGACATTTTCGACAAGGTCCGCAAGACCCTGATTGAGGCCCTGAGCGTCGATGACGATCAGGTCACCCCGACCGCCCGGCTCAAGGGCGACCTGGGGGCCGAGTCCATCGACTTCCTGGACATCGTGTTCAGGCTCGAGAAGCAGTTCGACGTGAAGATCCCGCGCGAGGAGCTCTTCCCCGAGTCGATCTTCCAGGGCGACGCGGCGTTCGTCTCCGGCGGGAAGGTCACCGCGGTGGGGCTGGCCGAACTCGAAAAGCAGATGCCCTACGCGGACCTCGCCGAGTTCAAAAAGGACCCGCGCCTGGACAAGGTCGAGGACCTGTTCACCGTGGAGCTGATCGTTCGGTACCTGGAATCCAAGGTCGGGAAGAAGTGAGCCGCCGGCGTACCGGGTCAGAGGAGCAGGCGCCCCGTGGCCCGTTCCTCTGACCCGGTACGCCGCGGGGTGCTGAGAGCTTGTTTATGCGCTGGACGTGGATCGACCGGTTCGTGGCGTTCGAGTCCGGCAAGTCGGCGACCGCGGTGAAGAACCTCAGCCTCGCCGAGGACCACTTCGCGGACCACTTCCCGGGCTTCCCGGTGATGCCGGCGCCCCTCATCCTCGAAGGGCTCGCTCAAACCGGCGGCATCCTCGTCGGCGAGGCCCGGCAGTACCGCGAGAACGTCGTGCTCGCGAAGATGTCCAACGTGAAGTTCCACCGCGACGCCCTCGCGGGCGAACAATTGACCTACACGACCACGCTGATCGACCTCAACGACACCGGCGCGCGGGTCGCGGCGACCGCCCGCAGCGGTTCGGATTTGGTGGTGGAAGGCGAAATCCTGTTCGCGCACGCGAACCCGAGCCAGCTCCCGCCCGGGCTGCCCGACACCAAGTTCGTGTTCAACGGCGAGCTGACACACCTGTTGCGGATGGCCGCCGCGGTGAGTAAACCGCCGGCCGCCGGCGGGTAGTGGTACTACGGAGCGTGAAGCGGTCTGAAGCCCCGCCCGGGGCTTCTCTTATTTCCGCCGGGCGTAATAACCCAGATTACCCGCTTTACCGCTCCTTCCGGAACGCAAAACCAGAGAGTGCAAGCGAATCGGACGCAAGTTCGACGGCCGCATACACTACCACTTGAAATAACCGGTACCCGCGCGGAGCGGACCGGGTCCGCGGAGTTCAGCGCGAGTGGCCGACATGGCAAGTACCCCCCGCCGCACCGTGCTGACCGGGTTCGGCGTGCTCAGTCCGATCGGTTCGACGCCCGAAGCGTTCTGGGACGCCCTGGTCGCGGGCGTGTGCGGGGTCCGCACGATTTCCCTCCTGGACGCGTCCGAGCTGCCGTGCCACATCGCGGGCGAGGTGCCGAACTTCTCCGCGAAGGCGATGATCGACAAGAGCTACCGCCGGTCGCTCAACGCGATGGCGCGCACCGTCGAGTTGGGGGTGATCGGGTCGCAGCTCGGGCTGGCCAACGCCGGGATCGCGAAGGGGACCGTCCCGGCCCACCGGATCGGGATCGAGTTCGCGTCGCTCATGGGCGCCACCGAGCTGAACGACATGGCCGCTGCCAGCCGGATCTCGTCGCCCGACGGGGAGACGCTGGACTACGGGGTCTGGGGCTCGGCGGGGCTGAACGAGATCACGCCGCTGTGGATGCTCAAGTACCTGCCGAACATGCCGGCGTGTCACACGACCATCCTCTACGACATCCAGGGGCCGAGCAACACGCAGATCCCCGGCGACACCTCCGGCCTCGTCGCCCTCGCGGAAGCGGCCCGCATCATCCGCCGCAACGCGGCCGACGTGATGGTCGTGGGCAGCAGCGAGGGGCGCATCAACCCGATCACGCTGAGCCGCTACAACCTGTTCCTCCAACTCTCGAAACGGAACGACGACCCGGCGCACGCGGTGCGGCCGTTCGACCTCACCCGCGACGGCTCGGTGTACGGCGAAGGGGCGGCGGTGTTCGCGCTCGAGGAGCTCGAGCACGCCAAGGGCCGGAAGGCGAACATCATCGGCGAACTGGTCGGGTGGGCGGCGGGCGTGGACCGCGGCAAGAAGGGGCCGGGGCTGGCCCGCGTCATCCGGAACGCGCTGAACGCGGCCGGCATCGGGCCGAAGGACGTGGACCACGTCAACGCCCACGGCACCGGCACGACGGCGGGCGACGCCTTCGAGGCCCGCGGCATCGCCGAAGTGTTCGGGCGGGATGTGCCGGTTTTCGCGCCGCTGAGCCGGTTCGGCAACCTCGGGGCCGCGTCCGGGCTCATGGAACTGGCGTGCAGCGTGCTGGCGTTCAAGAACGGCCTGTTGCCCGGAACGCTGAACCACGAGAACCCCGACCCGGCGTGTCCCGTTAGCGTCCACGCCGGCGCGCCCCGGCCGGTGACCAAGCCGTACGTCGTAAAGGTCACGTACACCGACCTCGGCCAGTGCGCCGCCGCGGTGGTGAAGCGGTGGGACTCGTAGGCGGCGAAGGCGGTACGTGATTTTGACGGGAGTGAACGGGATCGCAAGCAAGGCCGGAGCCCGTCCTTTGCCTTTCTTGTCCCCGTCAAACGCTCTTCATTGGTGAGAGGCGGAGAGATGCGTAAGCGGGTCGTCATCACCGGCATGGGCGTCATCACCCCGCTGGGGCACAGCCCGGCGGAACTGTTCGCCAACTCCGCCGCGGGCCGCACCGCCGTCGGCCCGATCAAGCACTTCGACGCGCGCACGTTCCCGACCACCTTCGCCTCCGAGGTGCAGGGGTTCGACCTCGCGAAGTACCTCCCGAACGCGAGCCGGTTCGAGAACTGCGGCGTGAACACGAAGTTCGCGCTGGCCGCGGCCAAGCAGGCCCTCGCCGACGCCGGGTTGATCGAGGCCAAGGGCGACCGGTCGCGGATGGGCGTGTACCTCGGCTCCGGCGAGGGGAAAGAGGACTTCGAGGCCCTCACCACCAGCACCGCGAAGGCCACCGCGCCGGGCGAGCGGGCGTGCAACATCCGCGAGGCCGTCGGGCTGCTGTACCGGCGCCTCAGCGGCCCGCAAGAGGCCGAGCAGGAGATGTACGGCCCGTCCGGCTACCTCGCCGACACGTTCGTGCTGGAGGGGCCGTTCGCGTCGTGCCAGACGGCGTGCGCGGCCAGCTCGCAGGCCATCGGCGAGGCCGCCGAGATGATCCGCACCGGCGAGGCGGACGTGATGCTCGCCGGCGGCTCGCACAGCATGATCATGCCGCTGGGGATCACCGGGTTCAACCGGCTGACGGCCCTCTCGCAGCGCAACGACAGCCCCCAGACCGCCAGCCGCCCGTTCGACCTGACCCGCGACGGGTTCGTCATCGGCGAGGGGGCCGGTCTGGTCGTGCTGGAGGACCTGGAGCACGCGAAGAAGCGCGGGGCGAACATCCTGGCCGAGTTGACCGGGTACGGCTCGACGGCCGACGCCTTCCGGATGACGGACCCGCACCCGGAAGGGCGCGGGGCGATCCGCTGTATGCGGGAGGCGCTCGCGGACGCCGGGCTGAACCCCACCGACATCGGGTACATCAACGCGCACGGCACCAGCACGCAGGCGAACGACTCCGCGGAGACGGCCGCCATCAAGGCGGTGTTCGGCGACTACGCCTACAAGCTGCCGGTGTCGAGCAGCAAAAGCATGTTGGGCCACTTAATCGCTGCGGCGGGGGTGGCCGAACTGGTGATTTCGGTAATGGCGCTTCAGAAAGGTGTGATCCCCCCGACGATCAATCTGGAGACGCCCGATCCGGTGTGCGACCTCGACTACGTGCCCAAGACCGCGCGCGAGGTGCGGTTCGATCACGTGCTGTCGAACAGCTTCGGGTTCGGCGGGCAGAACATCGCGCTGGTCGCGAGCGCGTTCCGGGGGTGACCCCGCGGCCCTGTGAATGGCCGGGGCGGTGCTCAGATGATAAGAATTTCGTGATTGTAACCAGAAGCCGGTGACAGGAGGTTGACCCGTCGGACCGTCGGCGGGCGGTACTGGTCGCGCTTTATTCCGACCCGGGAGGTCCAGGGTGGTTTTCTGGCTGACGATCGTCGTCTCGATACTCGTCGCAGTCCCGCCGATCGCGGCCGGGTTGTTCCTGTCCGTCGTGTACCTGTACGTGCGCTGGCGGTACATGGGGTTCCTGACCCGCATCTTCCAGGAAAAGCCGCTGTTCGTGGTGCCTCGCGGCGAGCCGGACCCGCTGGCGAGCGAGGTCACCCTCGCCGCGGCCGACGGGCTGGCGCTCCGCGGGTGCTACATCCCGACCACTGCGCCCGAGCGTAAAGGCGTGGTGCTGTTCGGTTTGGAATTCGGCTCGAACCGGTGGGCGTGTCGCCAGTACTGTCAGGCGCTGATCGCCTCCGGCTACGACGTGTTCGCGGTGGAGACCCGCAACCAGGGCGAGAGCGAACGCGACCCGAACTACGAGCCGCTCCAGTGGGTCACGGACCGCGACGTGTCGGACATGCGGGCGGCGGTCGCATACCTGAAGTCACGCCCGGACGCGCCGCTCAACGGGATCGGCATCTTCGGGATCAGTAAGGGCGGTAGCACGGGGCTGATCGTTGCCGCTGCGGACCCCTGGGTGAAATGCGTCGTCACCGACGGCATGTACGGCACACACACAACGCTGGTGCCGTACATGCAGCGCTGGATTCAGATCTACAGCGGGAACCGCCGCATCCAGAAGGTGTTGCCGAACTGGTTCTACGGCGCGATCGGCACCGTGGGCGTGAAGAAGGTGGCGCGCAACCGCGGGGTGACGTACCCGAGCGTGGAGAAGGCCGCGGCGAAACTGTTCCGCCCGCTGCTGATGATCCACGGCGCCGGGGACACGTACATCAAGCCGGAAATGGCCCAAACGCTGTTCGCCCGCGCGACCGGCCGGAAGAAGCTGTGGCTGGTTCCCAACGCGAAGCACAACCAGGCTTTGCACGTCGCGACCGACGAGTACAACCGCACGGTGACCGAGTTCTTCGACCGCCACTTGGCGAAAAAAGCCCTGGAGGCGGTGGGGTAGGTCGGCTTGACGTTGGGAGAGACGGGGGGAATAAGGCGGCGCTCGTTTCCCCCGGAGCCGCTCATGCGTACCTGTCTCGTGACCCTCGTCATCGCCGCACTGCCGGCCGCCGCGGTGGAGCCCGCCGTTCCGCCCGCCCCCCGGGACACCGCCGACCGGCACGTGCAGACCGTGCTGAAGCGGCTGAAGACCGAGGGCATGAGCGGTGTCATCGAGTTCGTCTTCGACGAGAAGACCGGGAGCCCGCCGGCGGCCGACAAACGGGCCGAACTGGCGGCCAACTTTCTCCGCGTCCGCAACGTGCAGGTGCAGGCGCTCGGGAAGCCGGCCGGCGACCCGGAGTTGCTCCGCGCCGACGTCTCCGGCCGGTCGCTGGTGCGGTACGTGTACGCCGAGCCGATGGAGCGCGGGCTGGTCATCTGGCAGTTCACCTTTTACCGCGCCGAAGGCGGTGACTGGCGGTGCCTCACCTTCCAGTCGGGCGACGGCTCCGAGGCGGAGTTCCGGGCGCTCGCGGCGGACGCCGACTTCGCGGACGCGAAGAGGAGCGCCGGCGCCGCGCTCGACGCGCTGAAGGCGGGGGGCGTGTCCGGGCTGTTCGACGTGGTTTGGGCCGACGGCAAGAACGTCATCTCTGCGGAGCGCGGTCCGGTCGAGAAGACGTTCGCCAAGCTCCGCGACGACGCCGCGGCGCTGCTCGGCAAGTCACAGGGCGATGCCGAGTGGGTGCGGACGGAGGCGGTGGGCCGGCGGCTGGTCCGGTTCATCTACCTGGACAAGTACGAGCGCGGCACGGCGGTGTGGAAGTTCACCCTGTACCGCGTGGGCGGCGAATGGAAGTGGTGCAACGTGAACTTCAACGGCGACCCGGCGACCAGCTTCTCGGTCGTCCCGTGAGCCGCCCGAAGGTTCGGTGAAACTGTCAGAAACCCGCGGCCCGCCGCGGGTTTCGTCGCGCGCGGGTGTGCTATGTCCCTGAAACGCTTTCTCCTCGTCCGCCTCGGCCGGCTCCTGACGTACCCGGTGCGGCGGCAGTTGCGCCAGTTCGAGGTCGCGTGCCAGAACCCCGAAGCGGTTCAAACCGCGCTGCTACTCGGCATCCTCCGCAAGCAGGCGGACACGCAGTTCGGCCGCGACCACAAGTTCGGCACGGTGCGCGCCGTCGCGGACTTCCGGGCGAACGTGCCGGTCGCGCCCTACGAGTACGTCGCCCCCTACATCGAGAAAGTGCAGAACGGCGACACCCGCGCGCTGCTGGCCGATAAGCGGGTACTGATGTTCGCCCTCACGAGCGGCACCACCGCGAGCCGGAAGCTGATCCCGGTGACTGACGCCTATCTGGCGGCGTACCGGCGCGGCTGGAACATGTGGGGCGTGAAGATGTACCGCGACAACCGCGGGCGCCGGATCGCCATGCGGCCCATTGTGCAGCTCGGGGGCGACCCGGAAGAGTTCCGCACCCCGGCGGGCATTCCGTGCGGTAACCTCTCCGGCTACACCGCGATGGTACAGAAGCGGATCATCAAGCGGATGTACGCGGTGCCGTATGTGACCGGCAAAATCAAGGACGCCCGGGCGCGCTACTACGTCGCGCTGCGGTTCTCGGTCGGCCGCAACGTGTCGCAACTGATGGCCGCCAACCCGAGCACGCTCGTTCAACTGGCCCGCACCCTCGACGCCGAAAAAGAGCACCTGCTGCGCGACCTTCAGAACGGCACGCTCCGCGCGGACCTCGACATCCCCGCCGACGTTCGTGCGTACCTGGAGCCGCGGGTGTCCCGCGACGCGCCCCGGGCGCGCGAGCTGTCCGCGGTCGCGTCGAAGATGGGTCGGCTGTACCCGCAGGACGTGTGGCCCACGGACGGGACGGTCATCAACACCTGGACCGGCGGCAGCATGGGGCCGTACCTGCGCCAGTTGCCGCAGTATTACGGCACCCCGCCGGTTCACGACCTCGGGCTGCTCGCGAGCGAGGGCCGGTTCACGATCCCGCTGTCCGGCGGCACCGCGAGCGGCGTGCTCGACATCTGGTCGCACTACTTCGAGTTTGTGCCGGAAGCCGAAATGGAGTCCGCGCGGCCGACGGTGCTCGGCGCGCACGAACTTCAGGAGGGGAAGAGCTACTTCATCCTGCCGACCACGAGCTACGGCCTGTACCGCTACCACATTTCGGACCTCGTTCGCGTCACCGGGTTTTACGGGCGCACGCCCGAAGTCGAGTTCCTCGGTAAGGGCCACCGGTTCGCGAACCTCACCGGCGAGAAGCTGAGCGAGTACCACGTGACGAAGGCGTTCGACGCGGTCGCCCGGGAGGTGCCGTTCCCCGTGACCGCGTACTCGGTCGCCCCGGTGTGGGACGACCGGCAGCCGTACTACGCGCTCTTCCTCGAAGAGCCGGACGCCGCGAACGATTCGCTTCTGAAACGGTTCCTGGCGGCGCTGGACGCGCGGCTCGGGGTAGAGAACGTGGAGTACGCCGCGAAGCGCGAGAGCGGGCGGCTGGGGGCGCTCCGGGCCGCGGTTGTCCCCGCGGGCACATGGGGGGCCTGGGATCGCGCGCGGCTGGCACAAACGGGCGGCTCGCCGGAGCAGTACAAGCACCCGTGCCTGATCGGTGACCTGAAGTTCCGCGACACGATGACCGTCTTACGTGAGGTCGGCGTTTA
>NZ_JAXBLV010000184.1:0-69333 GCF_034097035.1 Gemmata algarum | reverse complement strand
CAGGTGTTCGAACCGGCCGCCGAAACGATTCGGCGGCCGGTGTGACGTTTCAGCGGGCCGTGTTCTCACAGTGTCGGGCGGGGCATGTGTCCGGTGGCTATACCCGCTCAGCCGCCGAACGCCTCCGGCAGCAGTAGTACGGCCGGGTTTTGCAGGTACCGCACCACCGCGTTGCCGAACGCGGCCCCGATCGCCCCGTCCAGAACGCGGTGGTCGAACGAGAACGACAGGAACACGATGTCCGACGGCTTCAGCGCGCCGTTGGCGTCGTAGGTGGGGCGCTTCACCACCTTGCCGACGCCCATAATGCCGACCTCCGGGTGGTTGATGATCGGTGTCGAGATCAGCCCGCCGATCCCGCCCACCGACGTGACCGTGAACGTGCTCCCGCGCAGGTCATCGATCTTGCTTCGCCCGGCTTTGGCATCGCTGCTGAGCCGGTCGATGTCCGCGGCGATGGTCGCGATGTCCTTCTTGTCGGCGTCGCGCACGACGGGCACCAGCAACCCGCCCGGGGCCGCGACGGCCACACCGATGTGGTACCGGTCGTGCAGCGCGACCTCGCCCGCGGTCTCGTCGTAGGTGCTGTTCACGATCGGCACTTCTTTCAGCGCCCGCGCCACCGCCTTCACGAAGAACGCCAGGTACGTGAGTTTCACCCCGGCCTTCGCGAGCGGCTCGCGCAACTGGTTGCGGAGCTTCACCGCGTCGGTCAGATCGCACTCGTCGATGTACGAATAATGCGGGATGTGCCGTTTCGATTCGACCATGTGCTCGGCGATCCGCCGCCGCAGCCCGATCAGCTTTTGGCGCGTGCCCGCGACGCCGAAATCCAACTTCGAGGTGTCTGTCTTGTTCGGGGCGGCGGGGCGCGCCTCTCCGTTGGATTTCGGAGCAAGGAACGGCGTCAGGTCGTCGAGAAGAATGCGCCCGTGCGGCCCGGTTCCGCGAACGCGGGCCAGATCGACGCCGAACTTGCGGGCCAGCAGCCGAACCGACGGGGCCGCGGGCGGGAGCGGGGCCGAGTGGCCGTTGGTGCCCGCAACCGGGGAAGATGCCCCGTCTCTCCCGCTCGTTGAAGAGAGGGAGATAGGCGGAGCGCCCGACGCGCCTTGCAAACGGCGTTCGCCGAAAGTGTCCGCCGAACTCGCCTTTCCTTCAGGGAGGGGGCCGGAGGGCGAGTTGTCTTTCGCCCCGGCCGGGAGCGCCGATCGATCACCGACCGCGTCATAACTCAGGATCGCCTCCCCGACCTTGATTTTCGTCCCCGGCGTCGCGGCCAGCGCGGTGATCGTGCCCGCGAACGGGGACGGCACTTCCATGCTCGCCTTGTCCGACATCACCTCGGCCAGCCCCTGCCCGCGTGCAACCACGTCCCCGGCCCGCACGAGCCATCGGACCAGTTCCACTTCGAGCAAGCCTTCGCCGACCGGCGGGAGAGGAAAGTCCATGATGCGCCCTTCGGGCTCGTGTTGGGTACGCGGCGTTCCGTGTTTGGTGTGGGGCGGAACCGCGCCGCCGGCTACCGCAAAGGTGGGCGCCGGGAACAAAACACGGCACACGCACGCCGAGCGCACCGCTCGCTACGCGGCTTCCGTCGCCAGCTCCCACATCGCGGCGCGGATATCGCCCAGTTGCGGGACGCTGTTCAGCTCGTAGTTCTGGTTCATGCCGATCCCCGGAACGTGTTTGCCCATCAGGGTCCGGGGCCGCACCACCAGGTCGTAGAAGTGCTCGTCAACGACCCGGCGCAACAGGTGCTCGCCGAAGTTGGTGACTTCCGTGTCCTCGTTCACGATCAGCACGCGCCCCGTCTTCAGCACGCTCCGGGAGATCAGCTCCCAGTCGTAGGGGAAGATGCTCCGCAGGTCGATCACGTCGAACGTGTGGTTCCGGTGCGCCAGTTCGTCCGCCGCCTGCACGCACAGGGGGAGCGTGCGGCCGTAGCTGATGACGGTGCCGGACGCCCCCTCGCGGACCCGTTCCGCGGTGCCGATCGGGATCGTGTAGTCTTCCAGCTCCGGCCAGTTCGGCTCCCAGCCGGTGCGGTCCCCGACCGGGGCGTCGATCATGCGGCCGAGTTCGTCCGGGTCGGCGGGCTCGCCGGGGATCAGGCGCGGGTCCTTCGCGCGGAGCAGCGCCTTCGGGAGCAGCACCAGCACCGGGTTCGGGTCCTTGATCGCCGCGAGCATCAGCCCGTAGGCGTCGCGCGCGTTCGAGGGCATCACGACCTTCCAGCCCGCGAGCCGGCTGGCCCAGCTCTCGAAGCTGTGCGAGTGGTACAGGCTGCCGCGGATGCCCGCCCCGTTGGGTGTCATCACGACCAGCGGCATGTCGAACCCGCCGCCGCTGGCCCACCGCTGGTTGCCGGCGATCTTGAACATGTCGAGGACGTTGAACGCGTAGTCGCAGAACTGGATCTCGCACACCGGGCGCCCGCCGGCGTAGGCGATGCCCATCGCGGTGCCGATGATGCCGCGCTCGTCGAGGGGGGTGTTCCAGGCGGTCTTGAGGCCCTGCGTCGCGGTGAACACGCCGCCGAGCGGCGGGCCGACGTCCTCGCCGAACACGTCCGTCACGCCGAGGTGCTTTTCGCCGTAATGCAGCGCCATCCGCACTGCCTGAGCCATGTTCGCCATCGGGCTCCTCCCGGGAGCAAGGAGGGAGAAAAAAGCGTGTTCACCGCAGAGGGCACGGAGAGATACCAGAGTCGGGTTCGTTCTCCCGTTCTTCTCTCCGCGCCCTCTGCGGCGAACACGCTTCTCGTTCTTATTTAATCCCCGGCAGGCCGGTGTAGTCGCCCGGGTACACCGCGTCGGCGGGGCTGGGGGCGTAGGTCCCGGCGTACACGTCGTCGCGGCTCGGTTCGGGCTCCTTCATCGTCGCCACGACCGCCGCGTCGGCCTCGGCCTTGGCCTCTTCTTTCATGACGCGCACGGTCGAGGCGTCGATCGCGCGGGCGTCGATCAATTTCTGCTCGAACGCCGCGATCGGGTCCGCCTCGGTCCAGTTCCGCTGGGCTCCGCTCGAGGAAGAGTGGCCGTGCAGTCGGCTCACGACAGCCTCGAGCAGGTACGGCTTGCGCTCGCGCCGGCAGTACCGCATCGCGCGGTCGATGCCGTGCCACGCCGCCACCGGGTCGTTCCCGTTGATCGTTTCGCAGCGGACGCCGTAGGGGATTGCGCGGTCCGCGATGGGGCGGTGCGCGTGGACCGTGCCCAGGTCCGTCGAGATGCCGTAGTTGTTGTTGGTGACCACCATCAGCACGGGCAGCTCGTTGCCGGGGCGGGTGCTCCAGTTGAGGCAGCTCTCGAAGTCGCCCTCGGCGGTGCCCGCCTCGCCGCCCACCACGACCGTGATGCCTTCGGCCTCGGCCGGGTTCTTGAGGCCGTGCCGCTTCTGCACGAGTGCCGTCCCGGGGGCCATCGCGAACTGCACCTCGATCACGCTCGTGACCGGCACCACGTTCCACTCGGGAACCGCGTAGTGCCCCACGAAGTTGCGCCCGCGGGAGTGCCGGTCGGTCGCCCGCATCGCCAACTGGCGGGTGTGGTCGATCATCGGCATGCCCATCGCGAGCATCACGCCGGCGTTGCGGTAGTGCAAGTGCAGGTAGTCGTGAGCCGGGCCCCGCCCCCTGTTGATTTGGAGCCCGAGGCAGACGTTGAACGCCTCCTCGCCGGGGCCGCCGATCCAGAAGTAGGCCTCGCCGGACTTGGACATCTTGATGCTCCGCTCCTCAAGGGCGCGGGTGCGGAGCATCTGGCGGAACACGGTGAGCGCGACCTCGACCGACATCGCGTGGCGCCCGGACGCGATCGCCGACGGGGCCGCGGTGCGGGTGCCGCGACGCACCAGCGCGTCCTCTATATCAGGAGCATCCTCGTTGTTCGCCTCGGGCATGACTTGGCTCCCGGCTGGGGTCGGTTCATGGAGAGGAGGACCGACCGGGTCCGAAAACGGCGGCTCGTTCGGGTTTGGGCCGCTGGCCGCGGGTTGGGAGTAACCCCGACAGCAGGAATCGCGCCACTCGCTAGAATAGCGGCCCGGGCCAGGGAAACACAATCCGCTAACCGATTCTACTCCGCGTCGCAGTCGCGCGACGTGGCAAGCCGTGCGGAATGTGCGGGCAGCGCCGCACCGTTTCACAAACGCAACACTTCGGCCCGACTGTCCACCGGTATTATACGCCCTTCTCAGCCGGATCGGCCTGCAAGGAGCTGTTCCCGAACACCGCCAACAGCGCATCAAACCCGATTGCAACACATAAGAGCAACTGGAAGCCCAAAACAACAAGAGGAGTTTGCCGCCAAGCCGTGACATTCGCGCCGAACACGCGGTCGGGCGGTGCCGTGCGTTTGAAACGGGTCGCGAAGATCAGCGAACACGATCGGCACGAACACCACGGCGCAGGCCCCGGTCACCTCCGGCCAATGGCCCGCTTGGTGGCACACGTGATGATCCACGCCTCATGAAGTACCACAGTCCCCCGCGGGGCGCTCGCTCACCCATCCCGTTCAAGTCGCATCGGGCGACCCGAAGAGGCCACCTGCGCGGTCGATGTACGCACTGGCGCGCCCGGCGATCACTCGACCTGCGCGTACCGCGAACGGTCGTGCGAAGCGGGCCGGGCGAGCGAGTCGGGCAGCAGCGTGTTCGCCGCACAATGCCCGGCCGTCCGACCGGAACGCGGCGCCCGATCAGGCCGCGGTTCCGGACAGCGGGATCAACTTTTCAAAGACGCCGCGCATCGTTGAGAGGTCGCGGGCCGAAGCCCACGGGGCGGGTGTGGTGCGGACGGGTGAAGCGGCCCCGCGGGAAAGAAACACGTTCGGCAGCTCTCCGCGAAGGGCGGCGATGCTCGTTCGACCGGTGGGATCGGTAACCGACTCGGCAAGACGGTTGAATTCGTCAAGCGATTGCTGGTACTCGTCGTCGTGCTCCAGCCCTTGATGGAGGGTAACCGCTAAAGCGAGCGGAACGAGCCGGTCCATCCAGTCACCGCGGGCGTGGCACAGCGGCCGCAGCAGCTCGAGCGCCCGCTCCCAGTCACCTCTTGAGGCACTTGGTTTGAACGCGAGCGTGCCCACGAGTAGCAACCGAACGGGCGCCATCTGCGGTTGCTCGCGGAGCAACTCAAAGCCGAGTTGCAGGCCGGCGGTGCGATCCCCTTGCGTCAGCAACAACGCGACCCGGAGCGCCTTCAGGTCAGTACTGCCGGGCGCCAAACGCTCAGCCCACTTAAGGTGCTGTAGGGCCAGGGGGAACTGACCGAGGCGCATTGCGCGGTGCGCCACGGCGAGTTGGAGATTCATAAAACCTGGAAGATCGCGAACCTGCCCGAGCAGCCATGTGAGAAACTCCTGGCCATCGATGTTGTTACGAACCTCTTCATACTCGTGCTGGAACCGCGCCATGCGGTGTTCGAGCGCGTGTTGCTGTTCGTCCCGCTCCACGAGAGCACAACGGATGTCGCGGCGCTCAGGTGGGATGCTCCCTTGCTGAACCAGTTCGTGAACGCGATTGAGCACCTCGGACATCTGTTGGAGGTTGGTCGCAAGGTGGAAACACGCGGCAGCTGAGAGCCAATCCGCTGCGGCCCGCACGCGATCCCCCGTGTCGAACATCATTTGCCCCATCCGCTCGCGCGCGGCTCCGGCTTGAAGGTGGTGCCACGCGGCTTCAACGTAGCGCCCGAGCGCCCGACGTGAGTCGGCGTCCATCATGTCGTTCGACGAGTCGAGTTCCAGTTGCCGGTATTCGGCGACGGCTTCGTTCATGCGTGCAACCCCTCCGTTTGGTTGCGGGGCGTTCCCCGAACGATAGTCACGCTCACCCACCGCTTCCGCAGAGTCGGGTTCAGTTCACTCTGCGACCGCTTCTCCTCGAACAGGCCCGGTAGGCCACCCTCCCAGCGCCCGGCCACCTCGATCATCTCGTCGTTGGTTTCATTCAAGTAGTAGTCATGCCGCGTGCCGGTGTCCGAGCGCCGGGTGAACCGCGTTCCAGGTTCAACGTGGGACATGACGGCCACGGCCACCAAAACCGCAGCCTCCATCACCTGCGTTGCGCGGTCGTCATCGCGGGTGCGCAGAATCTCCAACTCTTCTTCGATTTCAGCGTAGTGCCGCTGCAATGCCGCCACGTCCCACATGAGCGTAAGCGTTGCGGATCGCGGCTCTTCCGCGCTGGCCCCTTTCCATGCGACCGCGATCTCGCATTGCCCGACATTGCGCTCGCCCCCGAACGTTACAATTGCCGACGGAATGAAACGCCGAAACCTGAGCGGGTGCCCGAACAACCAAACGAGATCATAATTCATCGGGCGATGCTCCGAAACGCAAGCGCGGTCATCACGATTGTACCGGTTCCCCGGCACGCGCCACGAGTGCTTTTCTTCCCGCCGGCGCACTATAACAGTGCCCCACACGGGCGGTGCCCCTGGCCGACCCGCTGCTTCTCCGTTCTCGCGCCTGTTCCCTTTCGCCGGAGACTCGCACCCATGCGCCTGCGCTCCCTCGCACTTGCGCCCGCCGCACTGATAGGGTTCCTCATGACGTCCGACACGCTCCAGGCCGACGAGGGCATGTGGCTGTTCAGCAAGCCGCCCCTCGCGCAGCTCAAGAAGTACAACTTCACCCCCACCGATAAGTGGCTCGAGCACGTCCGCCTCTCTAGCGTGCGCTTCAACTCGGGCGGGTCGGGCAGCTTCGTCTCGCCCGACGGGCTCGTGATGACCAACCACCACGTCGGGGCCGGTGATCTGGACAAGGTGTCCACGCCCGAGAAGAATTACCTCCGCGACGGGTTCCACGCCAAGACGCACGCCGAAGAGATCAAGTGCAAAGGGCTCGAACTCAACGTCCTCATCGCCATCACGGACGTGACCGAGCAGGTCGAGCAGGCGGTACCGGCCGGCACCGCCCCGGCCGACGCGTTCAAGAAGCGCACCGCCAAGATCGCGGAACTCGAGAAGGGCGCCGCGGCCCCGGACAAGAACATCCGGGCGGACGTGGTCACCCTGTACGCCGGCGGCCAGTACCACCTGTACACGTTCAAGAAGTACACCGACATCCGCATCGTGTTCGCGCCCGAGAAGCAGGCCGCGTTCTACGGCGGGGACCCGGACAACTTCGAGTACCCGCGCTACGACCTCGACGTGTGCTTCTTCCGGGTGTACGAGAACGACAAGCCGATCAAGTGCGAGCACTACCTCAAGTGGAGCGCCGCCGGGGCCAAGGAGGGCGAACTGGTGTTCGTGTCCGGCCACCCCGGCCGCACCAACCGCCAGAACACCGTTGACGAGCTGAAGTACCTGCGCGACACCGGCTACCCGTACCTGCTGAACCGGCTGAACCGGCTCGAGGTGATGCTCCAGGCGTGGGGCGGGCGCAGCGAGCAGAACGCCCAGCGGGCCGAGGAGGAGCTGTTCAGCATCCAGAACAGCCGCAAGGCACGTATCGGCGGGCTCGCCGGCCTGATGGACCCGAAGCTGATGGGCCGCAAGGAGGCGGAAGAGAAGCGCCTGCGGGAGTTCATTAAGCTCAGCTCGGACCCCAACATCGCCAAGGTCGAGGCGGCGTTCGACGCCGTATCCAAAGCCGAGAAGGTGCGCACCGAACTCATCAAGGAGATGACCGTCCTCGAGAACGCCGGCGGGTTCAACTCGGCGTCGTTCGGCATCGCCCGCACCCTGCTCCGCGCGTCCGAAGAGCTGCCGAAGCCGAACGCGGAGCGGCTCCGCGAGTTCGCCGACGCCCGGCTCCAGTCGCTCAAGTTCCAGCTCTTCTCCGACGAGCCGGTTTTCGAGGACCTGGAAACCCTGAAGCTGGCGGACGGGCTCCAGTTCCTGGCGGTCACCCTGGGGCCGGACGCCGAGCTGGTCAAGAAGGTCCTGAACGGCAAGTCGCCGCGCGAGCGCGCGTACGAGCTGATCAGCGGCACAAAGGTCCGCGACCCCGAGGTGCGGAAGAGCATCTTCGCCCAGATCGAGGCCGCGGCGAAGGGCGGCAAGGCGGCCGACCTCGCGGCCCTGAAGGACCCGATGATCGAGCTGGCGCGGCTGGTGGACGGCCCGTCCCGCGAGCTCCGCAAGCGGTTCGAGAACGAGGTGGACGAGCCGAAGCGGCAGGCGCACGCCGCGCTGGCGAAGGCCAAGTTCAAGATGGACGGCGACAACGTGTACCCGGACGCCACGTTCACCCTGCGGTTGGCGTTCGGGACGGTGAAAGGCTACAAGGAGGACGGGAAGGACGTCCCCCCGTTCACCACCTTCGACGGGCTGTACAAGCGGGCCGCCGAACAGCACAACAAGGGGCCGTTCGAGCTGCCCCAGCGGTGGGTCGCGAAGAAGGGCAACCTCAACCTCGCGACCCCGTACAACTTCGTCTGCACCGCGGACATCATCGGCGGGAACTCGGGGTCGCCGGTCGTCAACCAGAACGCCGAAGTGGTCGGCCTGATCTTCGACGGCAACATCCAGTCGCTAGTGCTGGACTTCATCTTCGACCAGGAAACCGCGCGTGCCGTTTCGGTCGACAGCCGCGGGATCGTCGAAGCGCTGCGGAAGGTGTACGACGCCAACGACCTCGCCGACGAACTGACCGGTAAGAAGGGCTGAGCGGCCCCGCCCCCGAACCGACCGGTCGGGTGAGCATTCGGAGCGCGCCGGGGGCGTGGGCAAGAGACCGCACTGGTCCTTGCCCACGCCCCCGGCGCGCTCCGCTACTTTACGGGCGCCTTCGACATCGCCGCGTGGTGCCGCGCGCCCGACTCGATCTCGGTAGCTCGTTGCGTGGCGGCACCAGCACCGTTAGATTAGGCTCCGATCGAAGGGCGAGTTCGCCGAACGAGGAGGCCGCCGCGTGCCCGACATTCGTACCGACAAGGCGCCCGCGCCCGTCGTGCAATCGTTCAACGAGTGGGACCCGCTGGAAGAGGTGATCGTTGGCACCGTCCTCGGTGCGACGTACCCCGAGTGCGGTCCCGTTCTCGCCGCCGCCGGCGAGCCGGACTGGCTCTGGCACTACCAGGGCGTCCTGGTCGAAGAGGAGTCGGTGCAGGCGGCGCACGAGCAGCTCGAAGAGCTGGTCAGCGTGTTGCAGGGCGAAGGCGTGACGGTGCGCCGGCCCGACCCGTTCCCCCACAACGTGGGCTATTCCACGCCCTTCTGGCAGTGCCGCAGCGGGTGGAACACGGCCAACCCGCGCGACCTGTTCCTCGTCGTCGGCGACGAGATCATCGAGTGCGCCAGCCCGATGCGCCACCGGCACTTCGAGCCGCTCGCGTACCGCCGACTGTTCACCGACTACTTCCGCGCCGGCGCCCGGCTAACGTCGGCACCGAAGCCGGCTTTGCGCGACGCCCTGTACGACCACAACTGCCGCGCCGCCGGAGCCGATACCGGCAAACGCATCCACCCCGAGGGGCAGCCCCGCCGGTACCCGATCACGGAACTCGAACCGGTCTGGGAGGCCGCGGACTTCGTGCGGTGCGGGCGCGACCTGTTCGTCATCCGCAGCGTCGCGACCAACACGCTGGGCATCGAGTGGGTGCGCCGCCACCTGGGCTCCGGGTTCCGGGTCCACGAGATCAAAACCCGGTGCGCGACCCCGCTGCACATCGACACCACGTTCGTGCCCCTCGCGCCGGGCAAGGTGCTGGTGAACCCGGACTGGATCAACGTGGCCGAACTGCCCGAGTGTCTGCGCAAGTGGGACATACTCCAGGCCCCGCGGCCGACCTACGACCCGGAATCGCCGATGGCGTCCCCGCAGTTCAGCAGCCAGTGGCTGTCGATGAACGTTCTGTCGCTCGACCACGAGCGGGTGGTGGTGGACGCGCAACAGCACAAGCTCATCCGCAAGCTGGAAGAGTGGGGCTTCACACCCGTGCCCATCCACTTCGACCACTTCGGGCCGTTCGGCGGCTCGTTCCACTGCGCGACGCTCGACGTGCGCCGGCGCGGCAAACTCGAATCCTATTTCTAGTGCGGCCCACGCTTTCCGGTAGAAGTGAACATCGTGAGGCGAAGCATCTCACCGCCGGCAGCTCGATCATCCGCAGCCCCGCGCAATAGCGCGAGCCGCCGGCGATCACGAGATCGCCGGCGGCTCGCGCGACTCCACTCGTATCACTTTTCGCCGTAAGCCTTGTACTTGTAAGGAGATGAGGCCGGCTTCGGTTTCAGCGAGACCGGCAGGTCGGTCGGCGATGCCGTGTTACCCGGCGGCCCCATCGGCTGCGGATCGGCTTTTGGAACCGGGACCGGGTTTGCCGGGCCGCCGTCGTAACGGAACGTGCCATCACCGGGCGCGGCGGGCGGTGCCATCGGTTGTGTGAGCGGTGTCATTTGTTGCGGGGCCGGGCGCAGGGATTGTGTCCCCAGGTTCTGCGCCGGAGCGCTGAGCGAGACCGGGTCGGCACCGATTCCGATCGAGAACCCGAACCCGACGCCGGAGCCGCCGTAGTAGTACGACGAGTACACAGGTGCCGAGTAGTAGTAGCTCGGGTAGTACGCCCGCGGCGCGTAGTAATACGCCGGGCGGTAGTAGCCGAACGACGCGTACCCGCCGTAGTAGGGCCGGTAATAGTGGCTGCCGTAATACCCGCGGTAGCCGTACCCGCCGCCCCACCCGTAGTACCCGCCGTACCGGTGGTGGCCACGCGTCAGCTCGTTGTCTTCAGTCGCGGCGCGTTCGGTGGTCCCCTTGCCGCCGAGCGTCATCGTTGTGCCGGAGCCGCCCGCGGTCCGCAGGGTGTCGCGTTCGGCGGCGCTTGCGGCGCCCCCGAACGTCAACACCGCGCCAAGCGCGAGTGCGGCCTGTTTCAGATGCGGGGTCATTGCTGCGTCCCTCCGTCCGAATGGCAGGGTGTTCCGCTGGTGCCATTTCGTCGGATTGTACGCGGCCCGCGCGCCGCCCGGAAGGACAACCGGGGCGAAAAGGCTCACCCGCCCGCCTCCCGACCGCCGTGCGGGGCGAATACACTGGCGTTATGCTCACCCCCACTTCAACGTCACTGCTCGTCGTGGATGCCCAACAGGGGTTTACCGAACTGCGCCCGGCGGAGCTGCCGGTTCCGGGCGGAGCGGACATCGTCGCGGGGGTGAACGCCCTGCTCGCGCTGCCGTTCGCCCGGATCGATGCGACCCAGGACTGGCACCCGGCGGATCACCGCTCGTTTTTGGGCCGAGCCGACAACCTGTACCCGCCGCACTGCGTGATGAACACGCCGGGGGCGGAATTTCTTCCGGGGCTGCACACGCACCGGTTCGGTGCGATCTGGCGCAAGGGCTACGACCACGACTTCGAGGCCTACGCGGTGACCGCGCAGCACCCGGGGTTCGCGGCATTTCTGCGCGCGTCCGGGGTCGAAACGGTGGTGGTGTGCGGCATCGCGACCAACATCTGCTGCTTCTTTTCCGCCCGCGATTTGCGGAGAGCCGGTTTCGAGGTGCTAATGGTCGAGGACGCCAGCGCCGGAATCGATGTCCCTGCGGCCGGGCTGTTCCAGGCCCAGGCCCGGAGCGAGGGGCAGACGCTCGGCATCCGGTACGGTACCGTTGCGGACGTGTGCCGTGCGTTCGGGACGTGATTCACGCCCCGCGGTCCACGAGCCGCGCCCGAACGCGGCCGAGCAGCATCGCGTGGTCAAAAGCGAGTGTCGGCAACTCATCCAGAGCAAACCACCCCACCGCGGACGCATCGTCGGCCGCAACCGGCTTGACCGCGTCGGCTTCGATACGCGCCAAGTACACAACGCTAACGGTCCACCCCCGCGGGTCGCGGCCCGGGTCGCCCGCGGTGTGGAGTTGCTCCAGGTCCGCGACCGCAACGCCGGTTTCTTCCATCAGCTCCCGCCGGGCGGCATCGGCGAGCTTTTCGTTCTCTTCCACGAACCCGCCCGGCAGTGCCCACCCCCCGGCGAACGGGGCCTTCTTGCGCTGGATCAGGAGGACACGCGGTCGTTCCTCGCGTGTCACGACGGCAACGTCCACGGTCAAGGCCGGGCGCGGGTAATCGTAAGTGTGCTTCGGATCGCTTTTTGTGGGCATTTCAACCTCTACACCGGACACGACCTTACGCCGACGGTTTAGAACTGCCTTGAGTAATTTACCCGCTGTCGGCGCGTCGGCCAACCGGAGGAAATTCGGACCTGTCGGTAGAATGTGGGTGCCCCCGGTGCGCCAGGGGTACCAAAGGAGAGGTGCTTTGTGCAGTTGCAACAGTTTTCGGCGGTACAAGTTGCGCCGGTAAAGGCCCCAGCGGTCCCGAAGCTGGTCGTGTGGGAGGCGTTTGATCCGGACGATCCGATGACGAAAGCGGCGGGCGAACTCTACGAAGAGACGCTGCCCGCGGACGAACGCATTCCGTGGGCGTGGATCGAGCGGTCGATTCGTGAACGGGTGAAGAGCAAGCCGCGGCCGAACGGGTGGCACAAGCACCTGCTGTTGGCCGCACCGGAAGATCGCCAGGATGACCCCGAGTCACTCGCTGGGTACGTGTACGGCGCGTTCCTACCGGGGTACGGCGGGTACCTGTGCTACGTGGGGGTTGCAGAATCGGCTCGGCGCCTCGGCGTCGGGCGCCGGCTGTTCGAGCACTTCTTCAAAGTGCTGAAGGTCGATGCTGGCGAACTGGGTGAACCGCTGCCGTTCGTAATTTGGGAGAGTCATCGGCCGGGTCCCGATGCGCTCGACGCTGAGTGGGAAGTGTGGGCCGCCCGCACGCGGTTGTTTGACCGGGTCGGCGGGGCGTGGATCGACGGGGTGAACTTTCTGTCGCCGAACTTCTCCGACGACCCGGATGCTGCTCCGGTGCCGCTTCAGTTGTTCTTGAAGCCGGTGGACGCCCCGGAGACCGCGTTCACGTCCGAGCGGCTACGCGAAGTCGTTGGCGGGTTGCACCAGCGGGTTTACCGTAACGCTCCGGGCACGGCGCTGTACGACGGCACGCTGCCGCCGGGTTGCGAGCCGCGCCTCCGTCCGGTCGAGTAGATCGGGTACACGTTCCGCGGCGTGCAATTTCAAAGAACGACTCCGGCAGAACCCTATGGGCATTCAGACCCCGCCGGAGTCGACTTCATGAGAGCGCAAGCACAGCGACCCGTACCCCCTCGCACGAACCGCTGCCGCTGCTAGCCCCGAACAGCGCCCCGGGAGCAAGCCGGGTGCAAAAAAAGTATCGAACCGGTATGAGGGAAATTTGCAGGGGCGGCTCAACAGCTTGACTTGTCCGGGCGGCTTCTTTAACAGCTCGTCCGCTCCCAACCACTTGTCGTGGGGCCGGCCAAGGGCTGCACGAGCCGGGCCGATCTGACCCCGTCGAGCGGTCGAAATAATTATTAAACAATATCGATTTCAATTTCGAGCGACGGTACTATGTCTGTCGCCACTGTGGCTCTACCCGTCGCCCCTGCCGCGCGGCAATCGAGCGGCTGACCGCGTTCGTACCGCTCCCTCTCTGGGGCCAACGTGATTACGCATTCGGCACACACGTTGTCGGTCTTGATCGTCGAAGATCGTGAAGACGTGGCCCAATCGACCGCGGAGCTGCTCGCGCTGCACGGGCACACGGTCCGCGTCGCCCGGTGCGGGGCGGAAGCCCTGGAGCAGACCGCGGGCGGTGCGCCCGACGTGGTACTCGTGGACATCGGGCTGCCGGATCTGGACGGGTGGGCCGTGATTCGCCAGATCCGAGCCCGCGCCGACGACTCGCAACCGGTCGTCGTTGCGGTGACCGGCCGGTGCAGCGAACGCGACCGGCGGGCTTCGACGGACGCCGGGATCGATCTGCACCTCGTGAAGCCGGTCGAGCCCCAGTTCCTCACCAATTTGCTGTCGCGGATCGGCGACAACAAATCGGCGTACTTGGCTCTACACACCCCGCTCGCGCACGCGGCCTATCGGGGTCGCGATCAACTCGCGCCGGGTTTCGACCAGGAGCCCGGAACTTGAAGCGGCTGAAATCGCTTTAGCGCTCATCGCGGCCCAAAGCCACTCCCTCAGTAACGTGGAATAGGTCGGGTGGGAATCGAACCCACGGTTGCGCGCTCATCAGACGCGTGCCTTACCACTTGGCTACCGACCTGTGTATCTCAACCGCATGTCACGAACACTCACGGCCCGCTGGGTCTTCCCGGTGGGCGGACCGCCGCTCGCGAACGGCACCGTCACGGTAACCGACGACCGTATCAGTGCGGTGCTACCCCGCGGTGCGCGCTCCGCCGACGAAGACCTCGGAAACGTCGCGCTCGTCCCCGGCCTGGTGAACCCGCACACGCACCTCGACTTGAGCGGCGCGCGTGGGCTGATCCCGCCGACCGGTCCCGACCACTTCACCGACTGGCTGAAGGGCGTCATCGCGTACCGGCGGACGCGAAGCACCGATCAAACGCAGGCGGACATTCGCGCCGGTTTGGCCGAGTGCCTGAAACACGGCACCACGCTCGTCGGTGACATCGCGAGCGAGGGCGCGAGCTGGGACGCGCTCGCGCAAGCGCCGACACGCGCCGTTGTGTACTTCGAGAAACTCGGCTTGTCGCAAGAACGCGTCATCGCCTGCTTACAGCAGTACTCATCTTGGCTTCGCGATCTTCCCAAGAGCCATCCGACCTGTCGCCCGGCGCACAGCCCGCACGCGCCGTACAGCACCGACGGTGGCATCCTTATAACGGCCCACTTGTTTCATGTGCCGGCGGCGATCCATCTCGCAGAAACGACCGCCGAAGCCGCGCTTGTGGAGCGGCGCGAAGGGCCGTTCGTCGCGTTCCTCCGGCAACTGGGCATCTGGCGCGACGACCTCGGCTTCGCTGACTGGGATCTGATTGTTCGCTCCACATCCGCCCAGTTCTTCACCAACCCCGCCGGCTACACGGCGCCACCCGTTCTGTTGGTTCACGCCAATTACTTACCCGCCAGCTTGCCATTCGGGTCGAACCACTTTGTCTGTTACTGCCCGCGTACACATGCCGCTTTCAGCCACCCGCCGCACCCCTTCCGGGAGTTCCTGGCGCGGGGCGTTCGTGTGTGCCTCGGCACCGACGGGCTCGCTTCAAACCCGGATCTCGATGTCCTGAGCGAGGCGCGGTTCGTGCGGTCGCGTTACCCAGACTTCCCGGGGGCACAACTGCTGCGGATGGTCACCCTCTCGGGAGCCGAAGCGCTCGGCTGGGCCGACGAAACGGGCAGCCTCGAACCCGGTAAGAGTGCCGACCTCGTCGCCGTGCCGCTCCCGGACACCGATCACGCCGACCCGCACGAACTGCTGCTCGCGGAACACCCCGGCGAGCGCCGAACGATGTTCCGTGGCGCCTGGAGGTCCAGCACCCCGTAGGGGTGCGGTCGTAGCCCCTTTGTCGTTTTCGTTGGGCCGTCACAGGACGGAGCCGTGAACACAGTACACCGTGCTGGAGTCGAACCAGCCAACCGGGTTTCGTAGACCCAGCGCCGCAACCGTCGGACGGTGCCTTTCGGAGCGATGCGAGCCCCGAACCGGCCGAGTTATGGACAGCAACCGCGAGATGAGGTTCGTGCTTGCCGGGAATTTGTTCTCGAGCCGAACGGCGCGTCACTGTTCCCGCGCAAGCGGGCGCGGTCGGTGCGTTCAACGAGCAGAATGGCCGGACGGACCCGGCCCGACGAGGAGAGCTCCCGTGCTCCGCAAGCTCGTACTGGCCTGGGTGATGGCAGCCGGCTCGGTTGGTGGGTTAAGCGCGGCAGCGCAGCCGGCACACGCCGGCGAGTCAGGAAAAGTTCAATTCCAGGTGCTCGTTCAAAACGGATCGGGCTGGCGTGTCTGTGGCACATACCCTGACCAGAGCGAAGCCCGGCGGAACGCCCTTCGCCTGTGCCAGGAGGGAAATCGGGTGCTAATTCAAGAGGTTGTGATCGGCGGCAAGAAGTGAACAAAAAAGGACCGGCAGCTAAATTACCGCACCGTCGCCCATTCAGTGCGATAACCGCTGCCGGCCCGATGGAACTATACGCACCGCCGCGCTCCGTGTCACGTGTTTATCGCGGTAATTATTGATAATCGATAAGCCCGTCAGAAAACCCGACACCTTCGCTGGCAGCGATTCGCATCTCGGTTACAAATCTACCATCAGGAAATAATCAGGTAAAATCTCAAGACGCGTGAAAGAACGTCCGCAGGACGGGCTCAGCCGGGCTATCTGACCAAAAGCACAGTACACGCACCGCAAGCAAAATCGAGTAGGCCACTATTGGGCCGGAGTCGGTTCGCGGGCGGATCATACCTCCATCGGGTCCTCCGACCTTCTTCCGCTCCCGTGGGCTCGTCTCGGACCGCATTCAGATCCCCGTCGGCACGCCCGAGCCGGTGCCATCCAACGTGCGGGGGTTCGTCCCCGACCGCCCGATCACTCACATCTGAAAACAATACAGATCATTCATTCTTACAACCGCAACTTCCCTGAAAATAGGGCCGGATTTTTTTCAGAACTCTTTCCGCGACGACCCGCGATTTAGGGGAGATGGTGATCGGGTGCCGGCCAGCTTGAGCGTCATCCGCTCAGTGGCCCGATCGTTTGGGGGCCGCAGTTTGGAACGTGATCCATCCGCTTAAGTGGCTGCGAAACGCAATAAAAAGAAACGAGCCGCCGGGGACCACCCCCGACGGCTCGTTCCGCCCAAGCCTCCGACGGTGTCCCGCTGACACCGCCGGGGTTGCCATGCCGAAAGTCTATAATGCACGTGGTGTGCCAAAATGCAGCGGACGGGTGCGGCGAGCGCGCCGACGGACGTTCAGGGCTCACTCCTCGCGCTCGCCCGGGGTGTCACTCTTCGCCCCTGCGGCGATGTGTTTGGGCACCTTCACGGGAGCGATGTTCCACGCGAGCCCCACGAGCTGCAACGCACGCACAAAGGTGAACGTGAGGTCCAGCTCCCACCACCGGTGGCCCTGCGAGCACGCCCGCGGCGCCGCGTGGTGGTTGTTGTGCCACCCCTCGCCGTTCGTAAGCAGCGCCACGACCCAGTTGTTGGTGCTGCGGTCGCCGGTGTTGTAGCTTCGGTAGCCCCAGCGGTGTGCGGCCGAGTTCACCAGCCAGGTGATGTGCCACACGTACACCGTTCGCACCACCACCGCCCACAGGAACCACTGCACCCCGAACTGCACCGCCCCCGCGGCGGTGTCGGCGAACAGGAACCCGGCGGCGAACCCGAGCGCGGCGAGCGCGGCCACGTGCGCCGCCCACACGAGCAGCCACCGCTCGCCGCGGTGCAGCCAGCGGAGGAACTTGTCGCCCATCAGGTCCGGGACGTACCGCGCGTAGGTGTCCAGTTTTTGCCGCCGCTCGTCGGCGGTGTAGATCCACTCCATGTGGCCCCAGTAGAAGTGTTCCTGCGGGCTGTGCGGGTCGCCCTCGTCGTCGCTGTGCTGGTGGTGGATGCGGTGCGTACACACCCACCACAGCGGCGACCCTTCCAGGCTGCACACGCCGCACAGCACCCACAGCCGCTCCAGCGCTTTCGGGAACCGCGCGGCGGAGTGCGTCAGCATCCGGTGGTAGCCGAGGTTGATGCCGAGCGAGCCGAAGACGAAGTTCCCGATCAGCACGACCGGGATGCCCCACCACGCGAACGTGTACGGCAGGAACGCGAGCGGCACCAGCAGGTGCATCGCGACGATGGCCGCGACGAACCAGAACACCCGCCGCTTGCGGGCTTTCGCTGCGGGGGCCGCGGGCGCGGTCGGTCCCGGGGCTGGCGGGGCGGGGGCGGCGTTCGATGCGGGAACCGTACTCACGAAGTACCCTCGAGGACTGGGCGCGAGTTGTTGCGGGCCGGCGGGGGTGTAGTCAGAATAATACCCGCGTGCAATTCCGTCCGTGCGAATTCCCCTCTCCCCAGGTACCCGAAGGGCTCGGTTATGTCGTTCAGCCCGATGGAACTGATGATCTGCTGCGCCGCCCGCGAGCTCGAGGACGGAAAAACCGTCGCGGTGGGCACCGGGCTGCCCTGCGCCGCCGCGATGCTGGCGCAGCGCACCCACGCGCCCAACTTGGTCGTCCTGTTCGAGGCCGGCGGGGTCGCGCCGCTGCTCCCCACGATGCCGGTGAGCGTCGGGGACAGCACCACGTTCCACCGCGCCGTGCTCGCGACCTCGATGGCCGACGTGATGCAGTTCTGCCAGCGGGGTCTGGTCGATTACACGTTTTTGAGCGGCGCCCAGATCGACCCGCACGGCAACCTCAACTCCACGGTGATCGGCCCGCACGCGCGCCCCAAGGTGCGCCTCCCCGGCAGCGGCGGCGCGAACGACCTCGCGTCGTTCTGCTGGAAGACCCTGATCGTAATGAAGCACGACGCGAAGAAGTTCGTGGAGAAGCTCGACTTCCTCACCACCCCCGGGTACCTCACCGGCCCCGGCGCGCGGGAGGCCGCGGGGCTGCCGGCCCGCACCGGCCCGCACCGCGTCATCACCGACCTGTGCGTGCTGGACTTCGCCCCCGAGTCGCGGCGGATGCGGGTGCGGAGCCTGCACCCCGGCAAGACGCTGGATCAGGTCCGCGCCGCGACCGGCTTCGCGCTCGACGTGTGCGACCCGCTCGGCACGACCGTCGAGCCGAACGCGGAGCAGTTACACATCTTGCGCACCGAGGTGGACCCGGGGCGGTACGTTCTGGGGCGGGCGGGGTGAGCGCTACCGCGCGTCCGCCGCGCCGACGAGCCGCGCGCCGAACCGGTGGCGAAGCGGGGCGAACAGCGGTGCGTTTCGGTCCCCGGGAACGCCGAGCAGGTGCAGGCCGTCGAGGTGCGGAGAGGCGTTGAGCAGGTCCACCACCCAGGGCGAGAAGTCGAACCGAGTGAACCGGAGCACGCGGAGTTGACGGAGCCGCGGGGAGTGCGCCACAGAGTCAACCACCCGCGCCAGACCAAGGTGGCGCTCGGCCCACAGTTCGAGTTCGACCCAGCCAGGGTTCCAGTCTCGTTCCAAGAAATCGGCGACTGGGTGATTCTCGGACACGCGCAGGCACAGGCTCCGAACCCAGGGCAAGGCGGCGAGCCGTTTGTACCGGTCCAGGAACGGCTCGATCGGGGCCGTAAGCGCCTCCGGGAAGCCCCGCCGGAACGCCCACTGCGCCTCGGCGAACTGCGGAACCCGCAGGTCTGTGAGCCACCGTCCGCGGTTCCGCTCCTCCAACTCGGCCTCCCGCATCAGTTGCGCCTCGTCCCCGTCTGGCAAGCACTGAAGCCGGATGAACTCGGCGCGCTCGGGCCGGCCGTGCTCGTCGAGCCAGTCCGCGTACACCAGCCGCGGCGTGTCCTCGTCCGGGTGCGCACCGATCGCCGCCAGCAGCGCGGCCTCGTCGTCGCTCATGCCGTACCCCCGTGGCGCCGTCGGCGCCGGTGACCATCTTACGCACGGCGCATACAGAGCTTCAGGCGCGGCCCGAACCGTTGCGTGAGGGTTTCAGGGACGGCGAGCGCCCACGGGGCCGCCGCTGAAGCAGCGCACCCGTGCAGGTGCGGCTCTCTGACGCCGGTCAGCGGCGCGCACAGGAGCGATACTCGACGGTCCACGTGCGGCCCCGGTGGTCACCGGCCTTGGTAACCATCATCTCATGGGCGTGGACATTTTCCCGAACCCCGACCCAGCGTCAGTCGCTGTCCAGGTCCGTTGGTGTGGTACAACTCTTTTGAAGGTTCAGGCGGCGGCCTGCGTAGCTCTTACACGGCGGTACACGACGGCAGCAGGGTGTTCTGCGGCCCGAACGGATAATCGGGTTCCGTAAATGGTTCACGCTGCCATACCGGGGCCGGCAGGCAGCGTGTGGGTTTCCTGATTCCGCGGGCCGTCAGGCAGACCGGCCGGGGCGCGGGGCCACGGGTTCGCGCCGGCCGACCACCTTGGTGGTGTGCATCAGGTAGACCAGTTCGAGCAGGGTTTCGGTAACGGGACGGGCGGGCTTGCGGGTGGCCTTCGGGGTCTTCTTCTGGGTGGCGTTCATCGGGACATCCTGTGCGGGTGAGGGCGGCGTCCGTTCGGTGTTCAACATCTGCACGCTGCGTGCCGGGCCGCACGGATTGAAAAAACGTGTTCCGCCGGCGGGGATTTGAGTTCGGTCCGCCAGCGTGTCGGGCTTCCGCTGGCTTCTGGCCCGGCCGGGTTCGGCCGGTCGGCGCCGGTACTGACTGAGTCACGGTCCGGTGGGTGCGGCGCATTGCGCATGGCGCGCGTCGTACACTTCGCCGACGGCAAGCCCCATGACGGACTGAATCGCGTTACGAGGAACGAGCCGTGAGGCGGACGCGAACCGTTACCCGGACGCGACGGTGGCGGTCGGCGGTTCGATCACGGGGACGCGCCCGTTCGCGGGTCAAACTTTGCGGCGGTAGTGGGCGGTACAGAAATGGTGCCACTGACCGTCGTCTCCGAGGAACCGCGACGTGAGGATGCGGTGATCCGGGGCCACGATCTCGATCGCGTCCTTGTACTTCGCAGTTTTGGTCGGGTCGGTGAAGTTCGGACCGTCGGCGTCGAGCGTGAGCACCTTGCCGGCCGCGTCCAGTTCCCCCTCGTACACCCAGAGGTTGGTCATCATGGACCCGATAAACGTACCCACGAACTTCTTCTTGGCCGGGTCGTAGCCGAGCGTCATCACGGTCCGGGCCGGGGAGCCGTCGGGCATGACGCTCGTGCCCTCGCACTGCACCCATACGCCCAGCGAGCGAACGGTTTCGGTGCCGGTGGGTTTGGTCGGCGACTGGTCCGGCCCGCCGTCCCCCTTCATCTCCATTACCCACTCACCGACCAGTTGCTCCAGCCACTTGTGCTCGTGCTGTGGTTCCGCGTGCATGGCAGCCTCCGTTGGCGGGCGAAGTGGGGAGGGTAAGAGGCCACTTCGGGCGTGTCGATGTCAGCAGCGGTTCTCGAAGGGAGGTCACGCCGCGATTCGCGCCCGTGGAACATCCGCGGCTCCACGACCTCGCGGCTCCGCGGACCGCAACCGCTTCCGGGCGCGAGCGGCCTTAATCCCAAAAGTTGAACACCACATCGCCGACCCGAATCATCCCCCGTTCGGCCAATTTGCGCCAGTACTTGAGCTGGTGCAACTCGCCACGCCCTAACTCCGCGCACATCGGCTCGGTGACCGGCCGCTCTAACTCCTCGCGGGAGAGCACGCGGTACCGGCCCAGCGCGGCGAACGAACTTCCCACCGGGTCAAGATCCACGAATTTCAGCAGGCAGCCCCCGGGCACCAGCGGGCGGCAGAACCCCACCCAGGCGTGAACCTTGTTGAGCAGCGCGGTGACCTCTCTGTCCGGCAGCACGAGCATCTGCGTCATGAAGCTCGTGAACCGGACGTCCAGCACTTGCGGCCGGTCCTCGACACGCCCGTGGAAGGGAGCGACCACGCGCCAGCAGTCCGCGCGGAAGCTTCGCGGATCGGCTTCCGCGTGCCCCTTTGGGACGTTGAAGCCGGTGATCCCACGAGGAAGTATCACCCGTGCCCTCCGCAGCCGAACTTAAAGAGCCAACGGTCCGGCCCGATGGTGTAAGGCGAATAGCTGAAGACCGGTCAGCCGGCCGGGGTAGGTGCCGCCACGACGCCCCGGGCGACCCACGCGGCGACCACCCCCATGTACTCCTGCCACAGCTCCGGGAAGCAGGTGACGCTCGGGATGTGGTTCACCTCCAGCAGGTACGGACCCGACTCCGACATCATGTAGTCGTTGGCGATGATGTCCAGCCCCAGCCCCCGTTGAACGGCCCGCGTGTCCGCGACCAGTTCCGGGTCGGCCGGCATGAACGCCGCCCCGCACCCGTGGACCGACTTGAGCCACCCCGGCCCGGCGAGCCGGATCTGCCGCGGCTCGCCCACGATGACCAGCCGGACGGCCTGGCCCGTGACGAACGGCTCGAACAGCGTCGGCTCGGTCGCGGCCACGAGCCAGCGAACCGCTCCTTGTTCTCGCCGCAGTGCCAGTTGCCCCACTTGGCGACGCTCTCCACCTCGGCCGCGTACTCGCCGTGCGGGGAGGCGAACCCGCGCGGCCCGCCGCCGAACCGGGTGTGCTTGAGGGCGCGGACGAGGCACGGCAGCCGGAGCCGGCAGTCCATCATGGCCATCGGGTTCGGGAAGCACGGCCCGCCCCACAGGGCCAGCCCGGCCAGGAAGTCCAGGTCGTGCTCGAAGATGCCGTGGAACACGACCCGCGACACCCGCAGGTACCGGGCGCGGCGGGGCGCCTCGACGAACAGGTGTCCCCGCTCGACGACGATCTTGGGCAGCATCTCGTGGGCGACGCACTCGACCGGCAGCCGCTCGGCCAGCGCCGCGGCGTCCGGCGCGTCGAACCCGATGAGGAGAATCCGCTCGTCCATTGCTGCCCGCCTCGAAACGCCGCCGGCAGCCGAACGATTCGCCCGGCCGGCCGGCCGCGCTCGCCCGAGCGCGGCGTATACTGGACACCGCCCGTGGGCGCCGGTTCGGGCGCACGGCCGCGCACCGGCGCCCGATGCGGGCTGTCGCCCCAGGGTCCTCGGCAGCGCGTGAACCACTTCCGGTACGAGCAGGCTAGAAACCGCCGCGACGGCCCCCATACTACCGCGGGCCTGATCTCGCGAGCCGAGAGATTGGTATTGCCTGCAATCATCTATCAGCCAATTACTGACGTGACTGATGACGGCAATCCCAGCCTGCCGACTTGAAACTACTGGTACCCGCTTCCCGCTCTTGCGCCGTTCCCAGTTACCGAGATAGTGAGCTGTGCCGGGTCTCCTTGCGCCACTTGCCAAATGAGTACGCGGCCCGGGAGGTCTCACGGGCGGGGTCTTTGGGGCTCCGGGAATCGATTTCTTTGGGCGAGCGCGCGAACTGCGGGACGTTTCACGTGTCTAGTCGTTGCCGCACCGCGAGGTGAGGGCGGTTCGGGAGCCGAACGTGTGACGCACTCACCGGGTGGTCGCAAGCCCCACAACCGCCAAGCCGCAGGTGGTGCGATTGCGCCTGAAAATGTAAGTCCGGAAGGGCAAGCCGATGGGCGACGGCACCGGTCTCGAAAACCGGCGAGCGACGAGCCTTGCGGGTTCAACTCCCGCTCCTTCCGCTTAATCGTTTTCTGGTCGCTGGGAGTGCAAAGCTAAAAACCTGAGCGGAGGCGCCGACACGCTGGATTGAGCTCCGCACGATTGAACACGGCCTCGTGGTCCAACGGCTCACGACGCGCGGATCACACCCGCGAGACGAAGGTTCGACTCCTTCCGAGGCCACTCGCGGCACCCCGCGAACCGGTTCGCTCACAACTTTCTTGCCCCCCGGGCCACCGAATGCTGCTCGACATTCTGCGGAACCCCGTCACAAGCATCCCTTACGCGGCGCTGGCGGCGCTCAAACAGCACTCGCGCGCCGGGTTCCTCCTGGAGACGGCCGACTCCGACTTCAACTGGCAAAAGTACGCGGGCGCGGGGTTGTGCGAGTGCGTGCCGAAGCGCGACCACCCCGAGCAAGCGCTCTACTCCTGGTGGCCGGCCGGCGACCGGGCGCGCCGGGCCACGATGAACGGCTACTTCGACGTGCGCTGGAACGGTCGCGCGCTCGAGCTGCTTCAGATCCAGTACGAGTCCGCGTGCGGCTACAACACTCGGGTCTGGATCGGTGCGGAGGACGAAGCCGCCGCGCAGGCGTTTTTTGCGGCGGTGTGCCGGTGGAACGCGCCCGTCCGCGACGAGGTGTTCGTGTACCAGGAGGGCTCCTGGACCAAGGACGCGGACCTGTACCGGTCCATCCAGTCGTCCCGGCTCGACGGCCTGATTCTTCCGCCGGGGCTGAAGGACGCGATCCGCGCCGACGTGGCCGCGTTCTTCGAGGCGCGCGACCGGTACCGCCAGTTCAACGTGCCGTGGAAGCGCGGGCTCATCCTGATCGGCCCGCCGGGCAACGGCAAGACCCACATGATCCAGGCCCTCATCAACGACCTGAAGAAGCCCTGCCTGTACGTGAAGAGCCTGAAGTCCCGCTACCAGAACGAGGACCTCAGCATCCGCGAGGTGTTCGAGCAGGCCCGGGAGTCGGCCCCGTGCGTTCTGGTCCTCGAAGACATCGACGCGCTGATCGACGGCGAGAACCGGTCGTTCTTCCTGAACGAACTGGACGGGTTCCGGAAGAACGACGGGCTGCTCACGATCGCCACCACCAACCACCCGGAGCGGCTCGACCCCGCGATCGTGGACCGGCCCAGCCGGTTCGACCGCAAGTACCACTTCGACCTGCCCGCGGAGCCCGAGCGGGCCGCGTACCTCCGGTGGTGGAACCGGCAGTTCGACGGGGCGCTGCGGCTCACCGACGGCGGCCTTGATGCGGTCGCCGGGGCGACCGCGGGGTTCTCGTTCGCCTACCTCAAGGAGCTGGCGCTCGCGGCGACGATGGCCTGGGTGAACCGCCCGGAGGTGCCGATGGACGAGCTGATGGCGGCCCACGTCGTGCTGTTGCGGGAGCAGATGGCGAGCGCCCGGCCGCAGCCCGGTACCCCGGCCGCCCCGTGAGCCGGCCGCGGCTCACTTCGCGACGTCGCACACGAGCGTGGCGTAGCTGCGGACCTCGTCGTACTTCTTGCCCGCGTGCTCGCCGGATTTCGCTTCCGTGTGCCTCGCGGACACCCCGTAGCGCCCCGTCGCGTCGAACGCGGGGGTGTAGCCGTCCTTGTCGGTCGTCACGGCCTTCTTGCCGCCGGACGGCAGCATCACGGTGACCTCCGACCCGGCCAGCGGCTTGCCCGCCGCGAGCACCTGGAACCGCACCGCCCCGGCCTTGCCGTCCGCCGCCACTTCCAGTGCCAGCTTCGCGCCGACCGGCTTCGCCGTCGCGGTGCCGATCGCGGCCTTCGGGAGGTAGACGAGCTTGAACGGCTTGGCGTCGCCCTTTTGCAGCACCCCGTAGTCCGTAACGCCGTACACGACGCGGTCGCCCGAGCCGGGGACGTTGACCGCGTAGAACCCGTCGTCCTTCTTCCACTCCAGCGCCGATTCCTTGCCGCCCGCGTCGCGGAGCGTGAGCTTGGTGTTCGCGATCTTCTCGATGTTCACCGCGGGGTCCGGCTCCAGGCCGTCGCTGAACACCACCTTCGCGGAGTCCCCCTTCGCGTCCGGGACGACGAACGGGAAGTGCGCCCGCGCCAGGCCCGCGGCGGACAGGGCGACCACAACGGCTCCGAGCATCCGGTACATGCTGCTTCTCCTCGTGTGAAGGCGATCCGAGCGACGGCAAGAAACGTTGTAGTGCGCGGGGGCGCGGGCCGGCTCACGCCGGGTCGCCCGCCGGGCGGACCAACAGGTCGGGAACGTCGTGCGCGGCCCCGCGGACGGTGACCCGCTTGAACGGCCACTCCGAGGGGGGCGTGACCGGCTCGTAACCCGTTTCGGTCACGATCACGGTGTCGGCGCACGCGGCGGGGCCGACCCGCGGCTGCCACACCACCGCCTGCCCCGCCACCAGCGGCTCGTCGGCGCCCGCCCGCCGCAGCTCCTCGGCCGCGAACCGGCCGGCCCCGTACCCGGGCTGGCTCAGCCGGGCGTCGAACTCGAACGGCGTGTTCGCGAGGAGCGTGCCGGTCGCGTCCGCCACCGGCGCGACCGCGATCCCGGGCTGGGTGAAGGAGCGGTACACCGCGGCCAGCTTCAGCGCGAGATCGAACCCGGTGCGGAACTCGTCCGGCGGCGGGCCGAAGGTCACCGTTCGCGCCGCGGTGGCGTACAGCCCGTCGCGCTGGCCGGTGGCCTGGATGGTGCAGGTGTGCCGGACCGGCGCGGCCGTGAACCCGGCGCGCCGGAACCGCGCGCCCCGGGCGTCCGCGACCACGCTCAGCACGGCCGGCTCGATGCCGCGGTGCAGGAGCCGGTGCCCGAGCTGGCCCGCGACCTCCTCCTCGCTCTCGTGCCGGTGGAACCCGCGGGCCGTGGCCTCCACCGCGTGCGCCACCCCGGCCCCCAGCTCGCGGTACTGCTCCTGCTCGAACGGCGACAGGGCGCGGAGCAGCGGCCGCAGCCGGTCGTTGGCCATCGGCACGTTCGGGAACGGCCGGTCGGCCGCCACCGTCCGGCCCGTCGTGACGTTGAACAGCAGCTCCGAGCGGCCGCCGTCCCACGCCCACTCCTTCAACTGGAACCCGAGCCGGTCGAGCTCCTCGTCGAAGAGCCGGTGCGTGTCCACGTTCGAGCACAGCAGCCACCGCTGCCGGCCGTTGGTGAACACCCCCGGGCGCTCGGAGTCGGCGATCAGCCCGCGGGCGGTGAGCCCCGCGGTGAACCACGCCACGTGCGCCGGCATCAGCAGCACCGCCGCCTCGCACCCCATCCCCGCGAGCACCTCGGCGACCAGCCGCTGCTTCGCCTCGACGTCGGCCCGGCGGTGCGCGAGCCGCGCCGTCACTTGATCTTCTGGAGCCATGTGGTGATGACCTTCGACACCTCGGCCAGTTGGGCGCCGGAAACCTTGTCGGCCGTGTCCGACAGCTTGTGCCAGTGGGGGTAGTCGAAGTCGATCACGTCCACGGTCGGGATGCCCGCCCGGTTGAGCGCGAGGTGGTCGTCCTGCACCTCGTACCCGCGCTCGTACCGGAACGACCGCGCCCCGACCGCCTTCGCCGTCCCCCAGATCTGGTCCACCAGCGGCTTGGCGGACTCGTAGGAGTAGACCTCCACCCGCAGGTCCGCGTCCTTGCCGGCGAACAGGTCGAACAGCACGCCGGCCTCGTACTTGAACTTGCGCTTGTCCTTCGACTTCAGGTACTCGTCGGCGAAGTGGTCGGAGCCGATGAAGTACCGGTCCCCCCCGCCCATGCGGTTGGTCTCGAACACGTACTCCTCGCCGTCGAACAGGACGAAGTCGACCCCGTACTCGCACTTCAGGTCCTTCATGTGGTGCCCCAGCTCCATCAGGAACGCGACCCCGCTGGTGCCGTCGTTGGCGCTCACGAACGGCTTGGTCCAGTTCTTCGGGTTGGCCTCCTGGTCGGCGATCGGGCGGGTGTCGTAGTGGGTGCAGAGCAGCACCCGCTTCGCCTTGTCGGGGTTCCACGAGGCGACGAGGTTCACGAAGTCGGTGTCGTCCTTCCGGCTCTTCTGGCGCGCCTTGAACTCCTGCCGGGTTACGGTCGCGCCGAGGCCCTTGAAGTGCTTCTCGACCAGCGCCTGCTGCTGCTTCATCCCGTCGGTGGCGCTGATCCGCGGGCCGATGTCGCAGAGCTGCTTGAGGTACTTGAGCGCCCGGTCCGGGTCGAACTTGACGCCGATGTCCTTGTCGGCCCCGCCCCCGGTGCCGAACTCGGTTTTCTTCTGCGGGTCGGCCCCGTCGTCCAGTGTGGGGAGCTGGGCCTTTTGCGGCTCGGGGCCGCTGCACCCGGTGAGCCACCAGAGCGGGCCGACGCCGCCGACCGCCACCAGCACCAACCCGAGCGCCCAGCCGAACGCCTGGCTCATGACTCCCTCCGTGTGGAAAGGACCGACCCAACCGCCCCCGACGGTTCGGGAGCGCGCGGCCCCGCCGGGACCGCGCGGGTCGGCGCCGCGCCGACCCGTCCCCCGCCATTTACCCGGGAGGGGCGTGGGGCCTCTCTGCCCCGCTTTGCACATCTTACCGACGGCGCCCGCGGGCCGCGAGCGGGCGTGTAAAGAGTGCGGCGAATTGTAAATCTTCCCCTTCACATCGCCCCCGCGCCCGGGCATACCGCCCCTCTACTTCAGCAGCCCACACCGTGAGCAACGGGTGACAACGGGAGCGGCCTGTGCGCCGTGTTCCCGCCGCTCCGGGCGTGCCGCCCGCGCGGCCGGGGCCGGTGCCGTCGGTTCCACCGGCGGGGCAGGGCGCGGGGTTCGGGTCGATCACGGGTTTCGGTGATTTTGTTCGATCACCAGACACGCCGCGGTCGATAGTGCATTTAAGCGCCGGAGCGTACCCGCTCGGCGCTTCGGGGGACGGGCGAGCCGGTGGTCAGTGCAACGGTTCGGGGGGGGCGTTTCGGGAACATTCGGCACGACACGTGCGCTGCGGTAGGGGAAGCCGCAGCCGCCGGTCGCCGAGCTGAACCCGGCTCAAAAACGCACCCATCTGACCGTGTGCCCGCAAGGGGGGCGCAGTTCTCGGGCCGGCGCGGCGACGCGCGGCCCGTGTCCGGCGTGCGGGCTTAAGCGACCCATCGCCTTGCCGCTCATCAGGGAGGATTTGATCGTGACCCAGACCGAGACGGACATCCAGACCGTTTGGCTGGAGTACCGCGAGCGCCCGACCGTCGAGCTGCGCAACCGGCTCGTCGAGCGGTACCTGTCGCTCGTGAAGTACAACGCCGAGCGCATCTGGTCCCGCTTGCCGGACGGCGTCGAGCTCGACGACCTGATCAGCGCCGGCGTCTTCGGGTTGCTGGACGCGATCGAGGCGTTCGACCTGACCCGCGGCGTCAAGTTCGAGACGTACTGCGTGCCCCGCATCCGCGGCGCCATGCTGGACGAGCTGCGCACGATGGACTGGGTGCCGCGCCTGGTCCGCAGCAAGGCGTCCAAGATGGAGGCGGCGCGCAAGCAGCTCGAGGCCGCCCTGGGCCGCCCGCCGAAGCCGGAGGAGCTCGCGGAGAAGCTGGGCATCCCGCTCGAGCAGCTCGAGTCGTACGTCGGCGACGCGACCGCGGTGAACCTCGTCAGCCTCAACAAGAAGTGGTACGAGACGGACAGCTACAAGGACGTCCGCGAGATCGACATTCTCGAGGACAAGAAGGCCGAGAGCCCGACCGGGCGGCTCCAGAACCGCGACCTGATGAAGCTCGTGACGCGGGGGCTGAACCGCAACGAGCGGCTCATCGTCATCCTCTACTACTACGAGGAGATGACGATGAAGGAGATCGGGGCGACGCTCAACCTGAGCGAGTCACGGGTGTCGCAGATGCACTCCAGCATCGTGGCCCGGTTGCAGTCGCACCTCGCGAAGCGCAAGGGCGAGTTCAATGACAACTGAGATGGGCACGGGAGATATGGGGCGGAACCGGGCCAACGCCCGCTGATGCCGCCCCGTGCCCCGTGACCGTTCGCCCCGTCTTCTTTATTCCGCACGGTCTGGCCCCCTGCGCGAACGAACGTACCGGCGTCAGCCACGCCGTGCCTCGTCACCTCCCGCCCGCGCACGTACAGGAACCGCAATCTCGCTCCGTGTGCCGCGGCCCTGAGCCCAGCGGCCGCGGCCGCGGCCGCGGCCGTAACGGCTCTCACGGCACGGCCCTCATGCGTCCACGTCCCACACGACCAGCTTGCCGTCGGCCCCGGCCGCGGCGCCGAGCAGCCCGTCGGCGCTGAACGCGGCGGCGCGGATCTCACCGATCGCCCACGCAAACGACCTCAGCTCGGCCCCGGTGGTCGGGTCCCAGAGCCGCGCGGTGCCGTCCGCGGACGCGGTCAGCAGGGTGCGCCCGTCGCTCGACCAGCACGCCGCCCACACCGCGTTCGTGTGCCCCTGGCAGTGGACCGGAGGGCCGTCTCCGTCCGCCGGGTAAACGGACAGCGTGTTGCGGTAACCGACCGCGAGCCGGGCGCCGTCGGGCGAGAACTTCACCGGGCCGTGGTGCCGGGAGTGCGTGTGCGTGAAACTGCGGGCCGCGGTCCCCGTGGCCGGGTCGCACAGCTCCACCTTAGCGAGCTCGTTGGTCGCCAGCCGCGAGCCGTCTGGGGCGAAGTCGAGGCAGGCGGTGTGGTCGGTGCTGATGACCGGGCTCGCCTGGCGCGGGCCGGGGCCGCTCGCGGCATCGGCCCAAACGCACACGCCCGAGGCCCCGGCGCCGGACGCTCCCGGGTTCGGGCCGTGCCCGAGCGCGACCTCATAGTACGGGCCGCTCCAGCGCCGCTGCCCGACGAGCGTTGCCACCGGGGACCAGTCCGCGGTGCTCCAGACGCACACGGACATGGACAGCCCGGCGGCGAACAGCGGCGCGCCGGACGCGAACGTCACCGACCACGCGGCCCGGTCGGTCCCGGGCGGCGTGAGCTTGCGCACCAGCTCGCCGGTGCTCGGGTTCCAGAGGGACACGAGCCGCCCGGTGCCGGTCGCGGTGGCGAGTAAGCCCCCGTCGGGGCTGAACGCGAGTGACCGGATCCGCCCCCTGTGCGCCTGCCACACGAACATGGTGTGCTCCGCGTGTTCGGTCAGCCGCTCCAAAAACGGACGCCGGGCATTGTACTACGGCGCGTCGGCGCGTCCTGTGACACGCCGGGAGGCACCGGAGCTGGGTCACTTGTCGCTCAACCGTAGCGCCCCCAGGCTTACCACCGCGACCGCCGGTAAGGTGTTGAGTTCCGCGTTCGGGGCGAGGAACTCCGGGAACCCGGCTCGCGGTTTCTTTTTCCCGGCCAGCGTCAACTTGGTCCGCCCGTCGCCGGTGAAGTGCTCGGACGCGCCGAACAGCCGCTCTACCAACTGGCGGTACACCCAGTCCGCCCCGCCCGCGTCCCGGAGCGCGGCGTACTCGATACCGCGCACACGCTTCTTCCCTTCGTTCGGGAAGCTCGCGATGAACGCCGCCTCCTTCTCCGAGCGGAACTGGAACTTGGTCGGCTGGAACGTGTCCCTCTCCGGCCGCACCACGAACCGCTCCTTGTCGGACGTGCTCCGGTCGGCCAGCGCGAACAGGTTGTCCCACGTGGACGGGAACACGCGCCGGTCCCAGTCGTCCGGGACCGCGTCGGCCTTCGGGTCGGCCGCGCGGACCGTGTCGGGGTACGCGAACACCACCGCCACCTTCTCCACGCCGGTCTCGGCGTCGATGATGTCCTCGGGGTCGTAGCCGATGGCCGACAGCACGCCGAGCAGGTCGCGGCCGTAGGCGGTCTCGGGCACGGTCAGGAACACGATGGGTCGGGTGCCGAGCCAGCCGGCCGGCTTCAGGTCCGCGCCCACCGCGTACTGCCGCGACAGCACCCGCAGGTACACGCCGTCGGCCTTCGCGGCGCCCGGGTCGAGCGGCTTCTGATCGGTCGCGAGGAGCTTTTCGACGTGCGGGCGCAGCACCGCCGGCACGTCGGCCGGCGCGGCCGGGTACAGCAGCTTGCGCGGGCCATTCGCGGCGGGTTGCCCCAGGACCGACGGGGCGAGGGTGAGCCAACAGGCGAGGGCGAGAAGCGTTCGTGACACGGGAGCCTCCTCGGAGTGGGGCGGGCGCCCCGGGAGGCGTTAGTCTAACCGCACGCGCGTGCGCTCACCAGCGTCACGCCGTCTGCTTCGGCGGCGCGAGCAGTTCGCGGTCGATCTTCGGCGGGAGGGCGAACGCCTGCGCGACGGCCGCGATCGGCTCCCCGAGTTGCGGGATCTCGGCCTCTGCGATCCGCCCGACCCGCTTCGCCGCGGCGTACACGAGGGTGGGCACCCGCTCCGGCGGCAGCCCCATGATCCGCGCGCCGGTGGCGTCCACCGCCACCGGGTCCATCCCCATCACCAGCACGCCGGCGTGCTTCGCGGTGCCGTGCAGCGGCCCGTCGCCTTCCATCCCGATGATGCCGTCGATGATCGACAGGTGCGCCGGGTGGGTGCAACTGATGTCCACGATGCTCTGCGGGATGCCGCGCCAGTGCAGCTCGTTCTTCGGCCACCCGTAGCAGATGCCCGGCAGCGTGCCGAACAGGTTCTTGAGCGACAGCGTGACCCCCGCCCAGTGGTGCATCTTCAGCTTCGGCAGCGAGACGAGCACGTCCGCCCCCAGCACCGTGCGCGACATGTACAGGTGGTCGAGCTTGGTGAGCCGGCCGAGGTTGAGAACCTTGACGGGCTCGTCGTGGTTGATGTCCAGGAACCGCACGCCGTGCTTGTCGAGGACGGCGCCCAGGCCGCTCTCGCGCACGAGGAACTCGACGTTGCGCCAGTGCCCGGGGCCTTCCGCGACGATGATCTCGGCCGCGCCCTCCTGCTTGCAGAGGGTGATGACGGCGTCCACGACCCGCGGGTCCGTGTTGATGACCCGGTCGGCCCGGTACTCGACCAGGTTCGGCTTCAGCACCACCCGCTTGCCCGCGAGCGGCAAATGCGGGCGGAAGTGGGCGAACTGCGCCGCCAGCACCTCCGCGAGCGGCTCGTCGTAGGACGCGGCCCGCGCAATGTGGACCGCCGACGTGGGCGGGAGCGGCTTCAGCGCGCCGAGCCCCGCGACCATCGCGCCGCGGAACTTGGTCGCGACCTTCGCGAGGAGGCCGCCCCCGGCGGCCGGCGGGGCCGCCGCGGTCGCGTCGAGCGGGCTGGCCGGGTGCGCACCGTACCGCAGGCGCATCGGGTTCGTGCCCGCCACCGCCAGGGCCGCGAGTGCGAGCCGGTGGACGGTGACGTTCGGGTCCGCCGCCAGGGCCGCGATCTTCTTGTCCAGTTCCGGCAGCAGCTCGCGCGTGGCCGTGTCCGCGTCGTGAACGCCCAGCGCGATGCGCGCCCAGGCCAGGTGGTCGAGGTCGTTTGACTTCGCCGCGTGGACCCGCAGGTACCCCACGGCGGCGTCCACCCGCGGGTGGGCGACCGCCCCCTGCACCGCGAGCAGCATGAGCGCGGTCGGCCCCGGGATCGGCTCGGTCGCGGTGCCGAGCACCACCCGGTTCCCGTAGTTCACGCCGCCGCTGTCGAACGCGCGGTCGAGGAGCAGCTTGAGCCCCTGCTGGACCCGCGGGTGCAGTTCCAGCCCCGCGGCCCGCAGCGCGAGGCACGCCCACGCGGTCGGCTCCACCCAGCCGAAGTTCGTCGCCGCCCAGGGCCACCCCACGAGCGACAAGTCGATGTCGTTCTCCATGTCGGCGGTCTCGGGCACCGCCTTGACCGCCCGGCTCTCGGTGCCGAGCACGCGCGCCACGGTGGGCTTCACCTGCTCCGGCCCGGCGCCGAGCGCGAGCTGCGTGAAGAGCGTGATGGCGGTGGGCCAGCCGGCCTCGGGGCGCGCGCCGGTGAGCTGGTAGCCGCCGTCCGGCTGCCGGTGCCGCTCCAGCGCCGCGAGCCCGTTCGCGATCGGCTGCGCGAACGGCTCGCGCGCGGTGCTCAGCGCCAGCAGCGCCAGGCAGGTCGGCTCCGGGTGACTGGCCGTGCCGGCGGTGTACCCCCACCCGCCGTCCGGGTTGACCGCCGCGACCAGGCGCGCGAGCAAAGGGTGCGATTCGGACACTCGACGATCTCCGCGGGACGGGCGATACCAGTTTATGCCACGCGGCGGGGCGTCCGGCCACTAGAACACCGGAAGGGCTTCGTTCCGTTTGGAGAACAACCGTGCGTGTGGCTCACTTCGACTGCTTCAGCGGGATCAGTGGGGACATGGTGCTCGGGGCCGTCATCGACGCGGGCGTGCCCGCGGACGCGATCCGCGCCGCCCTGGACTCGCTCGGGCTCCCGATCTCGCTCGAAGTCGAAAAGGTGAAGCGGTGCGGGTTCGCGGCCACCAAGGCGACGGTCACGGCGGCCGACCAGGAGGACTACCGGTTCCTGCCGGACGTGGAGGCCATCCTGGCGAAGGGGGACCTCACCGAGAAGCAGCGCGGGCTCGCCGCCGCCATCTTCCGCAAGGTCGCGGTGGCCGAGGCGACGGCCCACGGGATGCCGCTCGAGCGGGTCCACTTCCACGAGGTCGGCGCGCTCGACAGCATCGCGGACATCGTCGGCGCCGCGGTGGGCCTGGACCTGCTCGGGGTGGAAAAGTTCACCAGCTCGCCGGTCCCCACGGGGAGCGGGACGGTGAAGTGCGCCCACGGGATCATGCCCGTACCGACGCCGGGGACCGCGGAACTGCTCAAGGGGGTGCCGCTCGCCCCGTCGGTGATCAAAACGGAACTCACGACCCCCACCGGGGCGGCGATCCTCACCGCCGTGGTGAGCGAGTTCACCGCCGCGCCGGTGCTGACGATCGAGCGGATCGGGCACGGCTCGGGGACGAAGGACTTCATCGAGCAGCCCAACCTCCTGCGGCTGCTGGTGGGCACCGCCGCGCCGGCGCCGCGCCCCGCCGAGGAAACGGACACGGTCGCGGTGCTGGAAACGAACCTCGACGACATTTCCCCCGAGATGATCGGGTTCGCCATCGAGCGGCTGTTCGAGGCCGGCGCGCTGGACGTGTTCGCGGTGCCGGTGCAGATGAAGAAGCAGCGGCCCGGGGTGCTGCTGAGCGTGATCTGCGACCCGGTTCACGTGGCCGCGTTCGAGGAGATCCTGTTCCGCGAAACCGGCACGTTCGGCGTCCGGCGCACGTCCGCGACGCGGGCGAAGCTGCGGCGCGAGGCCGTCTCGGTGGAAACCCCGTGGGGGCCGGTGGACGCCAAGCGCGGCTGGCGCGACGGGTTCGAGATCGTCACCCCCGAGTACGAGGACTGCGTCCGCGTCGCGCGCGAGCACAACGTTCCGCTGCGCGACGTGTACGCGGCCGTCCGGAAATAACTGCGGTCGGCGGCCCCCGCCTGCTGACGCAGGCGGGGGTAACGTTGGGCGTCACTTCGCGGTGCGGTACTTCGGCCGGAACCCCAGCTCCCAGAGGAAATCCACCTGATAGAACTTGGGCGTCGGGCTGCCCGGCGCCCAGAACCAGTTCGGGTTCACGGGGCCGTTGTCGCTCTGCCCGTCGGGCCGGAACACCGAAAGGGTCGTCCACTGCGGCGGGTTGCCCCCGCCCAGCATCGCACTGGCCCGGGCGTGGCAGGTGACGCACGACGAGGTCGCGACGAACCCCGCCTCGGTGATCGAGTTGCCGAGGATCGTCGGCCGGCCGGTCGAGTCGGTGAAGTCGATCTGCGCGCCCTTCAGCCGGTAGTGCGTCCACTCCGGGGAAAGCCCGTCCTTCTTCATCCGCTCGAGCAGGACCGGTTTGAGGGCGGTTTTGTACCCCTTGTTCGGCTCGGCGTTCGGCCTCACCACGGCCGGGATCATGCCGTAGCTGTCGTGCGCCCCGATCTCGTCCGCGAACGCCGGGTTGTCTTCCTGCTCGAACGTGGCCCAGTGCCAGTTCGGGAGCACCTTGGAGGTGACGTGCAGCGCGATCAGCCCGACGGTGACCGGCTTTTTCGCCTTCGGGTCGGTGTACTCGTCCCAGTGGTACCGGGGCTTCTCGGCCGGGGTGATGACCTTCCAGAGCGCCTTGATGGCCAGCGAGTCGGTCGGGAACTTGATGCCGGTCGGCGCCTGCGCGGTCTTGATCACCCCCTGCTGGTACCACAGCCCGTTCTTCACCACGTAGTCGAACGCGTGCCGGTTGATCCGCACCTCCTCGCCCCCGGGCGCCCGGTCCCCGGGCAGGTCCGGTAGCGCCTTCAGGTTCGGCATCTGGAGCTTTCGGAGCTCGTGCTGCCGGCTCGGCCGGAGTTGCCGCTGCGGCTTCTGGCCCGGCCACCGCGGCTCCGTGTTCGGGTCGGCGAAGATGTTGTCCTCCTCCGCCCACATCTCCCAGCGCACGTCCCGCGTCCCGGCGCCGGCCGGGCGGCAGATCTCGAGGAACAGGTCCCACGCGAACTTGTCCGGGTCGTTCGCCGCCGGAACCTTGTCCTCCGACGGCTCCGCTCCGGCCGCAGCCTTTTCAACCTGCCCGGCCTTCTCGACGTTCCCGCCTTTCTCGACCTGCGCGCGCACCGCCCCCAGGGCCGCCAGGGCGAGAACGCCACCGGCCAGCCACACCCCATGACGCGTCCACATACGTGCGTCTCCAAGGCGCTCGAGGGACCGACCGGACGAAACGCCCGCCCGGTTCGGTCGTCGAAGTGATATGCATGTCTGAGTACCAGTCCGGCCGAGTTGAAATTTCTTCATATTTCAAGAAAACTTGTGCCGCGCGACCGTGCGTTATCCGGCACGCGGCTTGTGCTCGCGGGTCTTGCCCCCACCGCACCCGAGTTCACACCGCGCGGGGCCAGAATCGCCGACAACGTGTGGCGGCGCCGGGCGCCGCGGGCCGCAGGGGCGCCCCAGCGACCCAACAAACCGGCCCCCGGCCACGGTGGCGCGAGGAATGGCTCTGGGTCGCGGGCCGCGGGCGCGGTATCATCACATTCCATTACGCCCGCAGTTGGGAGAGAACGTGGCGGATAGTCAAACCGGCGCGGCCGAACCGGAGCCGTGGTACAAGGACGGGCTGGCGTTCGAGTGCACCCAGTGCGGCGACTGCTGCACCGGCGCCCCCGGGTTCGTGTGGGTCACCGACGAGGAACTCGCCGCGATCGCCGCGGAACTCGGCGAACCGGTGGGGGAGGTCCGCGACCGCCTCACCCGCCGCGCCCGCGGGCGCCGCACGCTCCGCGAGCGGTCCAACGGCGACTGCGTCCTCCTCGACGCCAAGCGGGGCTGCTCCGTGTACCGCGTGCGCCCCGCCCAGTGCCGCACGTGGCCGTTCTGGGAGAGCAACATAGAGACGCCCGAGGACTGGAAGCGCACCTGCGACATCTGCCCGGGTTCGGGCCGGGGCGAGGTCATCCCCGTCGAAGAGATCTCCCGCCGGCTCAAGGTCATCAAGATGTAAGGTGCCGCGTGGTTCGCAGCCCCTCAGCCGAGAAGAAACAAGAGGTTTCACCGCAGAGGGCACGAGAGGGCGCAGAGAGAAAATGCAGAGTACGAAAGGGCTCTCACGCGGTCTTCATTCTTCTCTCTGCGCCCTCTGCGGTGAAACCTCTTTGGGACGACCTCATCAATGACTGACGACGTGCGGAGTGAGGTGATGGCGGTGTACGCCGCGGCGGACGCGGCCGTGAGCGCCGCCGCGCCGCGGTGCGCCGCGTCCGGGCGGTGCTGCCGGTTCACCGAGTACGGCCACACGCTCTTTATCAGCGCGTTCGAGGCCGAACTCCTGCTCGAACGCGCCCCACAGTACGAGCAGCCGGTGTCCCGCGACGGCTGCCCGTTCCAGATCGACGGACTCTGTACCGCTCGTGAAAACCGCCCGCTCGGGTGCCGTATCTACTTCTGCGACCCGACGTACGAACCGCGCATGAGCGAGATTACGGAGGAGTCGCTCGCCGCACTCAAGCGGATCGCGGACGCGCACGGCACCGGGTGGAACTACGCCCCCCTGCACCATTTCCTCAACGCGCGGCCGCGCCCGGACGGTGCGGATACCATGACACCGCCGGTGACACGGGTTCCCCTGAGCGTCGTCACACCCTCCGGGGGCTGACGCCGCTCGGCTCGCAGGAGGTCCGATGATACGCTCCCTTGCCGCGCTCGCCCTCACGTTCGCCCCGGCGCTCACGCTTTCCGCCGCCGACTGGCCGCAGTTCCTCGGGCCGAACCGCGACGGCAGCACCCCCGAGTCTGTGGCGCCATGGAGCGCCGCTCTCAAGCCGCTCTGGAAGCAACCGGTCGGCGAGGCGCACAGCTCCCCGGTGGTCGCGGACGGGCTCGTGTACGCCTTCTACCAGCCGAAAGGGAAGAACGCCGACGCGCTCGCCGCGTTCGACGCCAAGACCGGCGAACTGAAGTGGGAAAAGAGCTACGACCGGGCCGAGTTCAAGCCGCTGTTCGGCAACGGCCCGCGCGGCACCCCCGCGGTCAGCAACGGCAAGGTGTTCACCTACGGCGGCACCGGGATCGCCGCGTGCTGGGACGCCAAAACCGGCGCGCTCGAGTGGAAGGTGGACACCCTGAAGGAGTTCAACGCCAAGAACCTGTTCTTCGGCGTCTCGACCTCGCCGCTGGTGGTCAACGATCAGGTGATCCTGCTGGTGGGCGGTAAGGGCGCAGGCGTGGTCGCGCTCGAAGCCAAGACCGGCAAAGCGGCGTGGAAGGCCACCGACGAGGCCGCCAGCTACTCGTCCCCCGTGCGGGCCGGCAAACAGCTCGTGTTCCTCACCGGCGGGAACCTGCTCGGGCTGTCCGAAACGGGGGAGAAGCTGTGGGCCGTCCCCTTCGAGGGCAAGGTCGGCGACCTGATCGAGTCGTCCGCGACCCCGCTCGTGGTGGGCGACCTGGTCGTCGGCAGCACCGTGACCGGCGGCGCGATCGGACTGAAGGTCACCGAGAGCGGGGGCAAGTACGCCACCCAGCAGGAGTGGTTCAGCAAGCCACTCACGTGCTACTTCTCGACCCCCGTGGCGGTCGGCGACTACCTGTACATGGTGAACGGCACCGTGTCGTTCAGCAACCCGACGATCACGCTCCGGTGCGTCGAACTGAAGACCGGGAAGGTGGCGTGGGAGAAGAAGAACGTCGGCAAGTACCACGCGGCGATCGTGAAGTGCGGCCCCGCGGGCAAGGAAACGCTCCTGATGCTCGACGACGCCGGCGCGGTAACGCTGTTCGAGGCGAACCCGAAGGAGTTCAAGGAACTGGCCAAGAGCAAGGTGTGCGGGAACACCTGGGCGCACCCGGCGCTCGTGGGCGGGCGGCTCTACCTGCGCGACGAAAAGGAACTGCTCTGCTTCGAGTTGAAGTGAGCGCGGACGCGGCCGGCCGCCGAACCGTAACCGAGCGCCCTCAAGACGGAAGGTGATCCCGTGACCGGTGGACTGCTCCTCGCGGCGGGCTTAGTACTGGTCGGGCTGTTCACGGGCGCGCGGCAGCGGCAGACGTTGCGCGCGCTCGGCGCGGAGCCGTTCCTGCCGGACGTGGACCGGGCGTACCGCCGCGGGCTCGCCCGGCGCCGCACCGTCACGTCCGCGATCCTGGTCCTCATCGGCGCGCTGATCGCGTGGTACTACGTCTCCGGGATGGACGCGCGCATGGACGCCATCCCCGAGCGCGACCGGTCCGCGCTCCCGGACGGAGCCGACGACCCGCGACCGGCTGAGGACAAGCAGTTCGCCCGGCTCGTGGCGGTGTACTGGAGCGTGGTGATGGGGCTGGTGTTCGTCGCGGTGTGTCTGGCCGTGAAGGACTTCTGGGCCACGCGGACGTACTGGATGGCGCGGTACAAGGAGCTCCGGGCCGACCACGAGACGAAGCTGCAACGCGACCTGGCGGTCCACCGGCAGCAAAGATTGAACGCCCGCGTCCCGGGCCTGAAACCGCCCGCGGACGACACCGCGACCGACGAGCCCCCGGTGTGAGCCGAACCCGGTCCGAGTTCGCGAGACGTGAATGAGGAGCGGCGTAACGGGAGAGATGGCCCGCCTACCAATCAGAGCAGGCGGGGAAGCCAGCGAACCGTTACGGCAGCGGGATCGTCTTCAGGTCGGAGCCGTTCGCCGTCTTGACCAGCAGCAGGGCGTGGCCGTCGTCGAGCTTGTCGAGCTGTTCGACGCCGGTCAGCTCCTTGATGCTCTCGTACTTCACGCCGGCGGTGTCGGCCGCGGTTTTGGCGGTGATCGCTTCCGCCTTGCCGAACCCTTCGGTCGGGACCTTCATCACCCCGCGGGCACTGTTCGCCATCAGGAGGTAGTCCTTCCCGTCCTTCGTGTACACGATCATGTCCAGCGGGCGGTTCCGGTTGCCCAGCTCCGCGATCGTGGTGCCGTTCACCTTCGCCCCGGCCTTCAGGTCGGCGACGGGGATCTTCACCAGCGGGGTGCAGGTGTAGGCGGCCATGATGTTCTCTTCGGTGCCGATCTTGTACGGCACGAACGTGCGGATCGGGGCGTTGGTCTCGAGCCGCCCGTGGGCGCCGTGGAAGATCTTGATGCCGGCCCCCTTGTCGGCCTCCTTGAACGGGAACGGGATCACCCGCAGGGTGCTGGCGAACTCTTCGTTCGACAGGCCTGCCACGATCACCTTACCATCGACGAACGCCAGCGAGGTGATGGATTCGGTGCGCTGCTTGTCGTTGGCGTTCGGGAGGGCCACCTTCGCGAACGGCAGGTCCTTGAAGGCGATCGCGGTGACGGTCCCGTCGCGGGCCACTTTCGTCAGGGCCGGGGTGCCGGCGCGGGTGACCGCGACGTACACGGCGCCGGACGCCGGGTTCACCTTCACGTCGGTGATCTTCACGTCCTTCTCGGTCGCGCCCAGCGCTGCGGCCAGTTTGGCATCAACCTTCTCGACGTTGAGCGGCTTGTTGTCCCCGGCCGGCTTGCTGTCGCCGGTGTCGAACGCGAACACCGCGCCGCCGGTCGGGTCCCCGAGCAGCAGCAGTCCTTTTGGACCGAAGGCGAGGGCCGTGACGGACTTCACATCGGGGGTGCCCCTGGTCAGGCCGTCGTCGGCCCGGCCCGCGGCGGCGGACGCGACGAGCAGCGCGGCGGCCAGCAGCTTGGTGCGCATGGAACGTTCCTCACGGGAAAGGGAGGCGAACGGGTCTGGGGCGCGCGGCCCCGGACTGTGCATCATCCCGCTCTCGGGCACGGAAGCAAGCGAAAAGGGATGAGAGTTTTCCGCGCCCCGCGGTGCCCCCGGAGGCGGGCCGGCGTACCCTGGCAGGACGGGGCCGCGCCCGCGGCCCCGGTTCGGTTTCTGGTCCGGAGGGATGCTGATGCGTCTGACGACGATGCTCGCGGTGTGTGCGGCGCTCGCGGTGGTGCCGTTCGCGGCCGGCGAGGACAAGAAGCTCGAGCGCCCGGCGCTCGACTCGAAGGAGTGGAAGAAGACCAAGTCGGGGCTCGAGATCTGGGACGTCAAGGAGGGCAAGGGGGACGCGGTGAAGGCCGGCGCGACCGTGACGATCCACTACACCGGCTGGCTCACCGACGACAAAGCCACCGTGTTCGACAGCAGCGTCACCCGCGGCGAGAAGGTCACGTTCTCGCTGGACGACCTGATTAAGGGGTGGCAGGAGGGCATCCCGGGCATGAAGCCGGGCGGCGTCCGCCGGCTCAAGATCCCGGCGGAGCTGGGCTACGGGGTCCGCGCCCGCGGGAAGATCCCGGCGAACTCGGTGCTCGTGTTCGAGATCGAGCTGTTCGAGTCGAACTGACGCCGGCGGGCGCGCACCCGGCACTCGCCCGGTCGGCTCCGGTGCGGGCGACAACGACCCGCGGGGTGTGCGGCGGTTTTCACTCCCGGTCGCACGAGCGGGTTTATTCCGGTAACTCGATCGTGAACACGGTGCGGTCGCCCGCCCGGGTCCACGCGATGCGGCCGCCGTGCGCGTCGGCGGACTGCCTCGCGACCGCCAGCCCCAGGCCGATGCCCTGCTCCTTGCCGGTCACGAACGGGTCGAACAGCTTCTCCGCGATCGCCGCCGGCGGCCCCGGTCCCGTGTCGCTCACCTCGACGTGGGCCGCGCCCCGCGTGCGGGTCAGTCGCACGCGCACCTCGCCGCCGGGGCCGGCGGCCTCGACGGCGTTTCCGATAATGTTCCCGAACAGGTGCGCGAGCTGCGTCGGGTCGCCCGTCACGATCACCGGTTCGGCCGCCGGCTCCCACCCGATGGTCGTGCCCGCGTGCTGGCACTGCGGCTTTAACAGGCTCACGGCCTGGCCGATGAGTTCCCCGAGGTCGCACGCCTTCCGCTCGGCCGGGGGCGGCTTCCCGAGCGCGAGGAACTGGCGCAGGTTCGATTCGATCCGCGCCAGTTGCCGGAGGGCCACCCGGAGGGGCTCGGGGTCGGCGCCGGGGTTCTCCGCGAGGAACAGCTCCACCGCGAGCTTCGCGCCCGCCGCGGCGTTGCGGAGCTGGTGCGCGAGCCCGCCGGAGAACTGGCCCAGCACCTGGAGCCGCTCGGTACGCTGGAGCTCCTCCTGAAAGGCCGCGAGGCGCCGGGCCATCTCGTTGACGGCGGCGCCGAGGTCGCGCAGCTCGTCGTCGGGACCGGTCAAAGGCACCGGGCGGAAGTCGCCCGACGCGATGGGCCGGGTGCGGGCGCCGAGGGCGCGGACCCGGCGCACGAGGCGCGACCCGAACGCGAACGCGAGCACCACCGCCACCACCCCCGCGCCGCCCAGGAACACCAGCGGGCGGACGGCGTCGGCGACCGCGGAGCGGCGCAGCGATTCGGGGTAAAAAATGTAGAGGTCGCCGCGCCGGGGCGGGGTCTGCTCGCGCAGCGCGACCCGCAGGCACCGGTACTCCTCGCCCGCGACCACCACCGACGGCCCGAGCCGCGGGTCGGCGGCGTCGGCCGTGTGGGCCGCCCGCGGGACGCTCGTCGGGGGCGGGTGCGGCTCGCCGAACGTGGAAACCGTTTCGCGCGGCAGCTCGCCGGCCGGGACGAAGGTGAAGTGCGCCCCGGAGAACCCGCGCATCTGCTCCAGCACGGGCCGGGTGAGCGGGAACGTGCTGCGGGGCTCGTCGAGCGTGCGGACGATGGCCCACTGCTGCTGTGCGAGCTGCCGCTCGGCGTGCCGGGCCGCGTGCGCCGCCGCCCACGCGGTCGCCGCCGCGTCCCCGACGAGGAGCAGGGCCAGCGGGAGCAGCAATCGGTAGCGGAGCGAAAGGCGCATCGGGGGCACGGGGTCGGTTTCGGGCGCCCGCTCCGGCCGGTTCCCCGGCCGAACGCACCGCGCGGGCGCCCGTGCGGTGCGTAGAATGGACCACTCCGCGCCACATTGGCACGCTTCGGGGCTTTCGCGCCCCGCGATGTTGTTTTATGCTGGTAGAGTTCCGGGGCGCTGGCCCCGGCCCGACTGAGTAAGGAACGCACGGCGGATGGACGGCATCTTTCACGAACTGTCCCGCAGAACCGATCCGGCCAAGCTGCTCGGCTACCTGAACTTCTCCGACGGGCGACCGGATCCGCGGTTCCAGAAGGGGTTCGCCGACGCCGGGGTCCGCCTCTTCGAGGGCGGGGACGCGGCGCCGTGGCGCACGCTCGCGGCCTGGCTCGCGCACGAGCTCGCCGCCCTGGTGGCCGGCGGGTCCGCCGCGTTCCGCGACCCCGCCCAGGCGCGCGCCGTGCTCGACGCCGCGCTCGTGCGGCTGCCCGCGGCGTACCGCGCGCACCACGCCGACCAGCTCGCCCACCAGCCGGACGCGGCCCTGTTCGGGCCGTTCTTCCTCGCCCGCTGCTGCGAGGCGGTGCTCCGGCAGGGCGGGCCGTGGGACGAGCCGGACCGGGTCGTCGCCGGCGCGCTCACCGCCCTCAACGACTACGTCGGGTACCGCCCGATCGCGATCCTCGAGACGCGGCCGAACACCGAGTACTACCCCCACGAGAAGGTGCGCCCGGTGCCGCTGGCGCTGGCCGGCGCCGGCGTCGCCCCGGGCGCCTACGCCGACATCGTCCGGCCCGCGCTCAAGCTGCTGGAGGAGACCGACCCGGTGCTGCTCGAGGAGGCCAGCTTCGACCCGAAGCGGCTGGACGAGCTGGCGTTCGACCCGCGGGCGCACGACCACTTCCACCCGGTGAACAAGCGGCCCAACGTGCTGTTCGGCGAGTGGGACCCGCACACCATCGACGGGGCCGGGTACTTCCGCCGGTTCGTGCTGCGGCAGATGACCCTGGACACGCTGCTCACCTGGGTCACGCCCGGCGTGCCCCAGGTGAGCAGCGCCGACAAGGGCGAGCGCCTGTTCGAGGCCGCGGCGGTGCTCGCCGGCACCATCCTGATGGGGGCGGGGGTGAGCGGGGCGGGGCCGAACTTCCACGACTCCGCCGTCACCCTCTCCAAGCTCGTCCCCCGCATCGCGCGGTACCGGGACGCGTTCTACCAGCGGCTCCTGAAACAGCTCCCGGGGGCGCACGGCGAGCGGCTGCGGGCCGAGGCCGAGCGGCGCAAGCAGCCGTTCGCCGGCGTGCGGCAGTTCCTGAACCAGGCGATCTCGACGCAGCGGGCCGCGCACCTCCAGGACCGCCGGCTGGCGCAGTTCTACGCCGCGATGGGGTACCCGGCGGCGGCCCGCGAGCAGGCGCGCAAGATCGACGCCCCGGCCGTGCGGTTCGGCACCGAGATCCGCGTGCGGCAGACGGAGGCGGGGTTCGCGGCCGACCGCAACCGCCCCGCCGACGCGGCGCCGCTGCTCGCGGAGGTCGAGGACCTGCTGAAGCGCGGGATCGGCTGCGGCGCGCTGATCGACCCGTGGAACGTCCTCGGCTACCAGGGGCTGTTCCCGATCTTCCCCGGGCGCGAGGACACGGTCCGCGACCCCCGCGCGGAGGAGCTGATCAACATCGCCGGCCGGCAGCTCGACCTGTACGCCCGGGCGAGCGCGGCGGCGGCCCTGGCCGACGACGGCGCCGCCCGCGAGCGGCTCGTGGCCCGCACCCGGGCCTTCGCCGCGTGGTGGGACCGGTTCGCCACCGCGACCGTGAGCGACCTGCCCCGGATCGTGGGCGGCGAGCGGGCGGACGCGGCGGAGCACGTGGCGTCCGCGCTGGCCGAGTGGTCGCGGCGCAAGCCGAGCTCCAACGACGTCGGGTTCTGGCGGCAGCACCGCGACGGGTTCACCAGCCCGGCGGCGTTCGCCCAGGTGCTCGAGCCGCTGCTCGAGCGGCGCGAGTGGCGGGCCGCGCTGGGGCTGCTCATGACCTGGCTGTCGGAGAGCGACACGGTCCCGCTGGACGAGCCCGGGGCGTCGTTCGAGGCGCTCGCCGAGCGGTGGGTCCGCGGGGTGCTCGCGGCGGCGCCGGCCGCCGACCGCGGGCCGCTCCTCAAGCGGTTCTTCGAGCTGCTGGACGCGAACGCCCGCGAGGACTGGGGCGCCCCCCACGAGTGGCTCGAGCCGCGCCCGGAGCGCGGGGGCGACGACGAGGACGAGGACGACCCGGTCGGCTCGGCCTACGAGGGGATGGTCTACAAGGACTCGACCGACGACGGCGTGGACGGGTCGGTGGCCGGGGACCCGCCGGAGCCGGCCGGCGAGTTCAGCCTGGAGGCGCAGGCGGACGCGATCGAGGCCCGGCTCGGGTTCCTGCACGCGGTCGCGAAGCTGTGGCGCCGGGCCGCCCGGCCCGACGTGTGGCCGCCCGCCGACCCGGCCCTGGGCGCCTGGCTCGCCGCGGCCCGGCGCGCCAACGACTCGCTCGCCCTGTTCCTCGACCGGCTCACCGAGGTCGCCGTCCCGGACCCGTCCGGCGGGCACGAGGGGATGATCGAGTTCGACCGCCGCCGCGCGATCAAGGGGCACCTGCTCGACCTGGGCGTGGCGGCGTGCGTGGACGTGCGCCGGGCGGCCCTGGCGCTGAGCGCGGCCCGCCCGACCGGACCCGAGCTGGCGAGCGGCGCGCACCCGCCCGCCGGCGCGCCGGAGCCGCCGCCCGCGTGGGAGGGGCTGCTGGTGCGCATCGAGCGCGCGATCGGGCGCGGGGACGCCGCCGGCGTGCGGGCGCTGCTCCCGGGGTTCGCGGCGCACTTCCGCCGCGAGCCGCTGCTCTACTGCCCGCCGTCCGACGGGGGCCGCCCGCGCGAGGTGCTCGCGGCCCAAACGGCGCTGAGCGTGCTCGAGGACCTGGTCACCCGGCTGCCGCGGCTGGGCCTGCTGCGCGAGACGTTCCAGCTCACGAAGGTGGCCCGCCAGATGGAGTGGAACAACCCGCCCGAGGGCCGGCGGGTCAGCAGCTTCGACCAACTGTTCCGCACCGCGCTGACGGGGGTGGTCGAGACGCTGCTCGCCACCGCCGCGACGTGGGACGCGGACGCGACCGGCGAGGAGGGGCCGCTCGCCGACGCGCTGTTCAAGATCGCCACCGAGTTCCAGAACCTGTGGCACCAGCACAGCCAGTCGCTGCGGCTCTCGGTGCTGGAGACGGTCGCGGACGACGACGACTGGGAGCCGGTGAAGGGGTTCGTGACCAAGTACGGCAGCGACCTGTTCACGGTGCCGTTCCTGGGGCTGTCGAACATGCGCGGGATCCTGGCCCGCGGCGTGCCGGCGTGGCTCGACCACGAGACCGAGAGCGGCGACGGCGGGGCGCGGCGCCCGAAGCTGGTGGCCGACTGGGACGCCGGCGCCCTGGACAAGGCCCGCACCGCCCGCAGCGCCGAGGTGGTGCTCCAGGCGCTCATCGAGCACTACGACGAGTACCGGGACTACAACACCACGACCACGCAGTCCGACTACGGCGAGAACATCCACATCCTGCTGGACATGCTGCGCCTGAAGGTGCGGTACGACCGGTTCGCGTGGCGGATGAAGCCGCTCGCGCTGGCCCACGAGGCCCTGTGCCAGCGGGGCTACGAGGCGCTGGCGGGGCGGTGGCGCACGTTCATCGCGGAGAAGACGGTCGAGCTCGCCGACGAGCTGCTCAAGGAGCTGAACGAGCGCGAGGCGCGGTACGGGGTGAAGCTCCGCACCGTCCGGGACCGGCTCGAGGAGCGGTTCACCCGCCCGCTGGAGATCGACCGCGCGGCGGCGCAGGTGGCGGCGGCGGCCGAGGCCGCGCGCGGCGGCCAGGTCGAGGGCAACCCGGCGTTCGTCGGGTTGCGCACCGCCATCGAGCCGCTCGAAGCGATCGTCAGCGGGGTCGGCCTGGACGTGCCGGTGTGGGTGCGGCGGCTCGAAGACGCGCTGCGCCAGACCCGCGACCGCACGGCGGAGCCCCCCCCCGGCCCGTCCCAAGAACTGACGTTCGAAGAGCTCGAAAAACAAATGGACGAGTGGGACAAGGGACTCGGGGAATAGCTGGCCCGGTCCCGGTCCTTGGTGTTCGCGCCGCCCCGGAAATCGGCCGCGGGTGCGCACGCGAGAAACGGCGTGCGCACCCGCGGACGGCGCCCTGACAACACCATAGCAGTTCTGGGCGCAACGGGCGAAGGTTCGTGCAACTCGAGCACGAGCGTGTCGGATGGCGCCGGCTCAAGAGTTGAGGCGTTACCAGTCGCCGAGCACTTCTCCCCCGGCCGGGGTCACCGCTCCCCAAAACACGGCTTCATCCACGCCCGAAGGGACCGTCCGGTAACTCCCGTCCGCGTTGAGGGCCGACAAGCCGCTGTCAAACAACGCCTGGGGAACTCGGAAGTCACACGAATCAAACGGCGGGCGCACCTGAAACGTCAGGCCCCGAATCGACGCAACGGACCGGCCCGGCGCGGCGGCCACCGGGGCCGCGTCGGTGTACATCGGCGCGTCCGCAAACGTCGCACGGTGGCGGAGCGGTCGGTCGCACGGGACCGGGTTCGGGTTACCTTGCTCCGCGCATTGGGTCCCGAGGATGCTCCAGGTGAAGCCCGAGAGCCCACAGCGCGCGTAGTGGTGGCTGAACAGGAGGGTTCCCGATAGGCCGTCCGGGAACCCGTTCTGGAGTTCGGCGCCGCGCCGCAGGGCTTGCGCGTTGGCCGCATAACTCGTGTCCCCGAGGTCGCCGGAGGCCGCGCGGTCCGGGGCAACGGTCGGGCCGAACGAGGGGTCGGCCGGCGCGCGGAAGAATTTCGGCTGGTACCATCGGCTGCTGGCAGATTCTGACGGCTGGCTGCCCGTGAGCAACTGGATCTCAAGATACGGGAGCAGCGTGTACAGCACGGAATCGCCTTTTGCCGGGGCGGCACCATCGACATCCGGCAGTTTGCCGTCGTGGGCCGCCGCGAACGAATGGATCGCGATCCCGAGCTGCCGCATGTTGTTCGCTTCTTGCATCCGTGCCGCCGCCGAACGCACATTCTGCACGGCCGGGAGGAGCAGGCCGATCAGCACCGCCAAGATTCCGACGACGACGAGCAACTCCAGCAGCGTGAACGCCGTTCGCGACAAACGCATGTGACCCTTTCCGGTTAAAGAAAGAACCCGTGTGCAGAACGTGGAGGGGGGGCCGGTTGGAGAGCGAGATGTACCCGGGAGGGAAGTAACGTACTCGCCGGTACGATCCGGTGTCAACAGCAGGCGGCGCCAACAGATTGACAAGTAGAAAAAATAGCAATCAATCAAATGCATTCGCTCACGATGAAGCAGTTACCAGCGCTTGTAACCCGGTGAGATGACGGAGGGCACCGGCTACTGATAGTGGCATTCCGGGCATTCTCCTAACCGAACGTGAACCGGCGGCGCCGCTTGGCCCTGGCAGGCTGGCCCCCCTTCGTTTAACATCTCCCCACGTCGCCCGCCCCCGCCTCACCGGCCGGTTCGCACCGGTCGCGTCTCACAGAAGGTGCCCCATGTTCCGCTCGTTCGCGCCCGCCGTCGTGCTGGGCCTCGCACTCCTGCCCGCCCGCGCCGCCGACCCCAAGCCCGTGGAGCCGTTCAACCAGAAAGACCTCAAGGGCTGGGCGCTCAAGGACGAGAAGAAGAGCAAATGGGAGGCGTACTGGTACGTGATGAACCCGGCCAAGCCGACCGAGCCGAAGAAACAGAGCGTGACCCCGACGGACCGCCCGTACCTCGTTAACACCGCCGCAGGCGGGACCGACATCTACACCGATGAGAAGTTCGGCGACATCCGCCTCGAAATCGAGTTCATGGTGCCGGAGGGGTCGAACTCCGGCGTCTACCTGATGGGCGAGTACGAGGTGCAGGTGATCGACAGCTACGGCAAGCCGGACGACAAACTCACCCAGAGCGATCTCGGCGCGCTGTACCGCGTCGCGGCCCCGAAGACGAACGCGAGCAAGAAGCCGGGCGAGTGGCAGAAGTTCGTCATCGACTTCCGGGCGCCCAGGTTCGAGGGCGGGAAGAAGGTCGCCAACGCCAAATTCGTCAAGGTGGTGCTCAACGACGTGGTGCTGCACGAGAACGTTGAGATGAAGCAGCAGACGCCCGGCGGGCTGACCGGCAAGGAGGCGCCTACCGGGCCGCTAAAGTTCCAGGGCGACCACGGCCCGGTCGCGTTCCGCAACATCAAGATCACCCCGGTAATCGTCAAAAAATGACGCTCGGGCCGGGTAGAAAGGGGCCGGCGGCGGTCCGCCCGGAACCGATCGTGCCGGTTCCGGGCGGACCGCCGCCGGCCCCATTCTGCCCGGCCTTACTGCCCACGGCCCGCTGCCCATTATACACTGGCTGTAACGCATCCCACCGCCGCCTATCGAGACCGTCATGAGCACCGAAATCGAATACAAACCGGGCCTTGAGGATGTGCCCGCCGCGAAATCCGCGGTCAGCTTCTTGGACGGCAAAAAGGCGGTGCTGGAGTACCGCGGCATCCCGGTCGAGGTCCTCGCGAAAGAGAGCAGCTTTGAAGAGGTGTCGTGGCTGCTGGTCAAAGGCGACCTGCCCACCCAAAAGCAACTCGCCGAGTTCGACCACGACCTGCGCCAGCGCCGGGCCATCCACTTCCGCCTCAAAGACCTGATCAAGTGCATGCCCGCCGACGGGCACCCGATGGACGCCCTGCACGCGAGCGTCGCGGCGCTCGGGATGTTTTACCCGTGCCCGACCGTTAGCAACCCCGCCAAGAACTGGGACGCCACCTGCCGCCTGATCGCCGCGCTGCCCACCCTGGTGGCCGCGTTCGCGCGGGTCCGCCGTGGCGAGGAGATCCTCGACCCGCGCAGCGACCTGGACCACGCCGGCAACTTCTACTACATGCTGTTCGGCAAGGAGCCGTCGCCCGCCACCCGTAAAGTGCTCGACGCGTGCCTCATCCTGCACGCCGAGCACCAGATGAACGCCAGCACGTTCACGGCTCGCGTCACCGGCTCGACCCTCGCAACCCCCTACCACACGATCGCGTCCGCCATCGGCTCCCTGTCCGGCCCGCTGCACGGCGGCGCGAACGAGGAGGCGCTGCGCCAGTTCGAGGAGATCGGCGGCCCCGAGAAGGTGAAAGACTGGCTGGACGCCAAGCGGGCGGTCGACTCGAAGTACAAGGTGATGGGTATGGGTCACCGGGTATACAAGGTGAAGGACGCCCGCGCCACCGTGCTGCAAGAGATCGCCGAGCACATGTTCGCCGAGACCGTCCGGCCCAAGACCTACGAAACGGCCCTCGAGTTAGAGCGGCTCTGCGCCGGGATCTACGGGCCGAAGGGCATCTACCCGAACGTGGACTTCTACTCGGGCGTGGTGTACCAGTCGCTCGGCATCCCGACCGACGTGTTCACCCCGATCTTCGCCATCGCCCGCGTGAGCGGGTGGCTCGCCCACTGGACGGAGCAGCTCGTCGGCAACCGCATCTTCCGCCCGGAGCAGATCAGCATCGGCAAGACGGACGTGAAGTACGTGCCGCTGGAACAGCGGGCGTAGCGGAGCACGCCCCGGGCGCCCCAAGGGAACATGACTGACTCCCCTGGTTTCCCATTCGCTCCGCAGTTCTGGCCTGAAGTGAGCGGGCCACACCCCAGGCCAGAACAGCGGAGCGAACGGGAACCGACGGTACGCATCGTGCCGTCTGCCGGAACCGCCTGCGGAATACGTTAACGGCTCCGGCGGAGCGCCCGTTGGGTCGGGTTCCGCCGGAGCCGGTGAGTGATCGCGAGGGCACCGCGACCCGCACCCAGCACGGGCCGCGGTCGCTGCTGGCTCTGAAACAGCGTCCCGGGGAGTGAGGCCGGGAGCACACCCGGATTATCGAGCCGCACGGACGCGATTTGCGGCGCGGGCGCCTCCCGCCTGTCACGCAAATCGTGTCCGGCCGCGTCGATTATACCGGTGCCCCGGTTGGCTCTCCGGGCGCTACACGGAGGAGGTAGCGACAACTGCCCGCGAAGGCGGGCGGCTGGGTCCTCAGTGTGAAACGGTGTGTGACGCGACGGCCCTGGGAGTGATCCCGGGGCCGTCTTTGTTGCGCGCCGGCCCGAGGGCGGGCGGTGGCGTTACTCCCTTCCGAGCACCAGGTCTACCACCCAGCACCCGCGCACGTGCGGCCCATCTCCCTGGCAGTGCTCGAGCACCTCCGCACGATCGCACCCGGCGTCCTGAAGCGCGTCCGCGAGGATCGGCATGGCGCTGAAGTCCCGGGACTCGTACATGCCGGAGGCGAGGGCCACAGCGGTAGAGGTGCGCCAGGAGAGGGAGAAGGTGACGGGGCGGAACGGGTTCCCGAAGATGTCGCGGAGGAGGTTCGCTTGCGTCCGCCATTCGGCCGGAACATTCGTGGTCGCCATTGCGGCCCATTGATTCGCTCGCTTCCAGCCGCGGCGCGAAGCCTCGCCGCCGTCGACTGCACAGGCGACGGCGGCTCCTGAATCGCTGCGGTCGCTGTAGTCCCACAACGTAATCTTCGGCGGGCTCGGGTTGATCGCTAAAAGCTCCTCTACGTTCGCATGCCCGTCCGCGAACCGCTCGGCAACGGCAATCGCCTGCGACCCAAAAGCCGTCAGCGTTGAAGCGATGCGGTGGCAGCACGCGCACGCAAAGAGAATTCCCTTGCGTTGGCCCGGCGACGTGAGAGCGTTGAGCATCGCATCAGGGTTTTCGCTCACCAGCCATTCCGCTTCCGTCATGCTGCACCTCCGCTGCCCCGCATGACCGAATCCGGTGGCTTCCAGTTCCAGCTTCCAAGTTCTTAAGTTGGGAACCAGCTCGGCAAAAGCCCCAGGCCGTTCGTGTGCCTTCCGCTTCACGTGGAACTTGGAACTTGAAACGACCGGATTTGGTGTCAGAGCGTGTCCGGTCGGACCGTGAGAACGGGGCAGTGGGCGTGGCGCACCACCTGCTCCGCGACGCTCCCCAGGAACACGCGAGCCAGCCCGCCGCGCCCGTGCGTGCCGACGCACACCAGATCGGCTCCGAGGTCTTTGGCGGCGGCGGGGATTTCCTGTTCGGGCGCCCCGACGCGCACCTCCCGGCGCGGGTTGCGGGGCTGGAGCCCGAGCGCCGTCACGAGGTTCGCCAGCCCGACTTTTCCAGCATCGGTCAGGGCTTCGAGGTCGGTGATGGGCACCGGGGCGGGCATGACCGCGTCCGGCAGAGCCAGCACCGTGTCCGGGACCACGTGCAGGAGCACCAGCTCCGCGCCGAACTTGTCGGCCAATTCGGCGGCGTACCGAACGGCCTTCGTGGCGCAATCGCTGAAGTCGGTGGGAACGAGGACGCGGCGGATGGAGATCATGGGTGCGGCTCCCGAGGTAGGGGCGGTACCGGCATTTTAGCCAACAGAGGACAATCTCGTCCGGCGCCAGTCTCGGTGCCATCGGCCGAGTATGCCAGGTGGGGCGCGTTCGTCCGGTTCCGATACGCTTCGCGCTTCTGAATGGTCCCGGGGCCAACGCGCAGGCACCGAGAGAACCGGGACCACCGCCGACTGTCGCGCGGGGCTTCCACCGTCCGCGCGGAGCTGTAACGGGGGTTACAGCGCGGCGCGTGGCGTCAACACACCCCGCGCGGAACTGTAACAGGGGTGACAGCGCGGCGCCGGTGGCGGTTTGCGGGTGCAAACGGGCACGCTACGGTCGCAATGCTGCGAGGGTCGGTATCGTGCGGCACGGTGACGGGGCGCGGACGGGACATTCGCTGGCGCCCGAATGGCAATTCGCTACCGGTTCGCTGGGCGGTTGCTACCCCGAATCCGAGCATCAAAAACCGAACGAGTGGCTTCCGGGCAAGCGGAATTCGGTTCCAACTGTACTCCCGCGACGCGTTAATGTGCTCCCAGGGAACGAGGTCATGAACAGCGTTTTAAGTGGTGTAGTAGCAGCTGGTGGTCGGAAATGGCACCGGTATGTGTCAGAACGCGCCGGAAGCTGGGCGGTGGTTAAACGCTCCGCACGCGGCGAACCGCCATGCCCCCGGGCGAGCGGGCGGACTTCAACAAGAGCGTGCCGTTCGTTGCTGTGTCGCTCAGCAGCACCCAAGTCGGCTCGCTTCATTTGTTCGCGTGGGGAAACTTCGGACTGCGGTGGGTTGAGGGGAGCAAGTGGACCGACCGCTCCCGTGAAGCTCTGCGCAGCGTGTGGGCGGAGTCGGTACGAACGATTGAGGCGTTTAAGTCGCCGTGCGGCGCATCTCGAGGCCCCGCGCCGTCGGCAATTTAATGTTCCACGCGAGCCCGAACGCGGCGAGCAGGCGGATGACGTAATAGCTCACGTCGAGTTGCCACCACTTCAACCCGTGCCGGGCCGATGTGGGGAACGCGTGGTGGTTGTTGTGCCACCCCTCGCCCATCGTCAAAACCCCGACCACCGGATTGTTCCGGCTCTCGTCCCCGCTGTGATATGGTCGCGTGCCCCACAAGTGACACACCGAGTTCACGCTCCACGTCGCATGGTGCCCGAGGAACAGCCGCGCAAGCCCGCCCCACAGGAAACCGGTCAGCGCCCCGTGCCAGCCGCCCAGCGCGTACCCGATTCCGGCAGGGATCAGCACCCCGAGGGCGGCCCACACCGGGAACAACGCGCTCACCGTGCGAATCAGCGGGCTCTTGAGCAAGTCCGGGGCGTACCGCTCCAGGTCGGTCGTCTCGGCCGGTAACGCCCACCCGATGTGCGCATGCCAGAACGCCCGGAACCGGCCCCAGAACCCGCGCCGGCCTGGGGCGTGTGGCGAGTGAGGGTCGCCGTCGTGGTCCGAGTGCTGGTGGTGGATGCGGTGCAACCCCACCCACGCCAACAGAGGCCCCTGGAGTGCCATCGACCCGAGCGCCCCGAGGATGAACTGAACCGGCTTGACGGTCTCGAACGAGCGGTGCGTGAACAGTCGATGGAATCCAACGGTCGTGCCGAGCATGACCGCCACGTACATCCCCAGGAACAGACCCACGTCCGCCCACCCGAGCAGCCCGTTCCGCCACGCCAGAGCCGCCGCTGCGGCCACCCCGGCGAGGGGCACGAACACGCCCGTCAGCACCGCGGTCCACGACATCGTCGTCGCCCAGCGCGTGGCCGGCGGTCCGTGCCGATCCGGTCGTTCGCTTGTACTGGGGTCGATCGGATGCGTTGTCACCACGGCTACAGGATTAGCCACTTACGGTATCTCCGGAGGGAAAAGCTGTGTTGAAACCAAAGCAATTACAGTGCCACCAGTGCATTGGCCCAGCAAGATGTGCCCGATGATTCGGGGGGCCTGACTCACGATGAGCACCAAATACAGCGAAAGGACAGCGGTGAAGAAGGACCAAACAGAAGTGAACGCGTATCAGTACACCAGTTAGTTAACCGTAGCCGACAGCAGGCATCCGGCGCCGAGAATCCGGACCCTCCTGTCCCGGGACAGTAGCGGCAGAACACTCACCGCAGCGAGGTACAGCGTATGCCCGGGTGCCCTCACCCCCCAGGCCGGTCGGTGCCGCGGAGATATCATACCGCACGGACTGGTGGACGACGACCCGTAACCCTCATTCGCGCGAGCCACAACCGGCAGGTATACCGTAAGCGCGAACCCGAATCCGACCAGCGCGAAGGCGCAGAACAGCTTCTGCTTCGCACACCGTTTTTCAATCGCGGCCACCGCCACGGGCCAACAACTGGGCCACAGTGCCGCAGCAAAGAACCAGAACCCGAGCGACGCGGTTTCAACGAGAACCGGCGACGCCCGATCCACACGACGGTCTCGACGAGTTGCTGGACGCCGAACAGGACGGGCACGACCGCAAGCAGGATGTGCGCCCGCACAAGAGGCAGCTCGGCGGCAAGCGCGTACTGAGCGAGAAGGCGGTCGCGGAAATGGCGAAGGTGCAGACTGGCTTCGTGGGCGGGATGGGGTTCGGGTGTGCGGTGGTGCGCCACACCCAAGGGCGTGGTGCGGATGCTGTCCGTGGGCACGTTCAGGCACGGCGGCGCGTTCGGAGCGCAGGGCCGGATCGACTCGACTAAGAACCTATTCTTGGTGCTGCAGATCCAGCGCACCCGGCGGCCCAACGCCGACGCCTCGCCGGTGCGCGAGCGGCTCCAGGAGTGTGCGACCGACGCACTGCTATGGTGGCGCCCCGTTCTCGCCGCGCCGGCTTCTTGTGACCGCCCGGCGCGGTTGGTATCCTGACGGGTGACCGACACGCGACCGCAATTGATTGAGGGCCGGCACAATGGCCGAGCAGAAGCTCATTCTGGTAGTGGACGACGACCGCGAGCTGGTGGACGCGATGCGCGCCGTCCTCGAGCGGCAGGGCTACCGGGTGATCCAGGCGCACGACGGGCACCAGGGCAAGCAGGCGATCTACAACCAGCGCCCGGACCTCGTGATCCTCGACATGATGATGCCCCGGATGGGCGGCTACCCGGTGCTCGAGCACTTCAAGGACAAGGGCGACGCCCCGCCCATCATCATGGTCACCGCCAACGAGGGGAGCCGGCACAAGGTGTACGCCGAGTACCTGGGCGTGGTCGACTACATCCGCAAGCCGTTCGCTATGGAGCGCCTGCTCGACACCGTGAACCGCACGCTCGCCCCGAAGCCGGCGGACGAGAAGCCGGCGGAGTGACCGGTCCGCCGCGCCCCGTCAGTACGGCGTGGCCGGCAGCGCGTGCCCCGGGATCGCGGTGTCAGCTGACGAGCGGTGGAACGCGCCGTGCCGGTTCATAACGTCACGCGCCAGCGCGGCGTTCGCCGTGCGAACGGTCACAACCACCCGGCCCGCCTCCAGTTCGGTCGCGTAATGACGGGCGTCTTCTTCCGAAACGCCCAGCCCCACGAGCGCGCCGACAAGTGTTCCGAGCCCCGCACCGGCGCTGGCTCCAGCGATCACCGCAACAACCATCCCGCCCGCGACCACCGGCCCCAGCGGCGACACCAGCCCGACGGCGAGGGCCGCGCCGAGTCCCAATCCGGCTACCCCGCCCACTGCCGCGCCGATCCCGGCGTTCTCCTCCCAAGAGTTCGGGTCATCCGGCCCGAACACGCCGAGCTGGTCGTCCCGGTAGCCCGCCGCGCGCAGCGCTTTAACCGCCCCGCGAGCATCGGCGTAGCCGGGGAACACCCCGACCACGGTGACCGCGTCCTGTCCGTCGGTGTTGCTCTTCTTCATGTCGCCCTCCCGGTTTCCCGCGCCAGCCGTGGGTTCGACTGCGCAGGTACCGAACGGACACGCAATCGGAGAGCCAATCACGGTGCCGAAACAAACCTTTTGAAGTAATCGACGCAATCCCTTTTTTGAAAGCGTGTACGCTTACGCGAATAGAGCGAAAATCACGCCCCGCGTTCGCTGCGCCAGCGGGAACACAGGTCGTTGGCGGCCTCGGGCCAGTTCGGGAACCGGAACGCGAACCCGGCCTCCGACAGCCGCTCGGGTACCACGCGGCGGCTCTTCAGAAGCAGTTCCGATTCCGTGCGCATCAGCCACGCCCCGACCTCGATCATCCACCGCATCGCGGGCAAGCCGAACCGCACGCCCCAGGCCTCCCGCAGCCCTCTCATGAAGTCCGCGTTCGGGAGCGGGTGTGGGGCCGCGATGTTGACCGCACCGGTGATGTCCTCCCGCCGGATGAGGAACTCGGCGGCCGCAACGAAATCGTGGTCGTGAATCCAAGACACGAACTGCCGGCCGTCGCCGGCCCGGCCGCCCAGGCGGCGCCGCACCAGCCCCAGCAGCACGTCGAACACCCCGTCCCGGTCCGGGCTGAGCGTGATCGCGGCGCGCATCGCTACCTTCCGGGTGCGCGGCACGTCCGCAGCTTCCAGTGCCTGCTCCCACCGGTTCGCGACATCGAAGCTGAACTTCCAGGTGTCGGGGGCGTCCGGTTCGGTGCCAAGCGTTCCGGTGCGCTCGTCGTTGGGGGCGTCGTACCGGTGGGCGTAGATGGTCGCGGTGCTGGCCTGGAGCCACACCCGCGGCGGACGGGCGCACCGCGCGACCGCGTCCGCGAGCAACTGCACCGACCGCACACGCGATTCGACAATATCCCGCCGGTTCGCCGCCGTGTACCGGCAGTTCACGCTCCGCCCGACGAGGTTGATGACGGCGTCCGCGCCGTCGAGTTCCGCGCCCCACACGCCGGGCGAGCGCGCGTCCCACGCGAGCACCTTCCACGGGGCCGGCCGGGGCGCGCGGCTCAGCACGACAACCTCGTGGCCGTTCGCGTGGAAGTGACGCGCGAGGACGGTGCCGACCTGTCCCGATCCGCCGGGGATAACGACTTTCATGTGAAGCCCGGAGTGAAAAAGCACGCTCCGGGGAGGTCAACCGCCGAAAGGGCGGGCACGCAACCGCTCACTTGTTGAGGAGCGCGAAGCCGACCAGCCCGAGCCCGACCGCGGCCAGCGTCAGCGCGGCGAAGATGAGCGTGCGCAACAAGCTGTACATCGCCCGCAGCGAGCCGAGCGCCTTCATCAGGTGCCAGATGTCTTCGTTCCGGGTCTCGACGACCTTGCGGAACGAGGTCGCGGCCCCGCCGGTCCAGAACCCGACGCACAGGGACAGCAGCGCCGCCGCGCCCAGCCCGAGGGCGGGGCCGTAGTTGCCGCTCGCCTGCGTCCCCTGGGCGACCGTGAGCGCGGCCAGCGCCACGAACGCCAGCCCCACCAGCATCATGAGGTTGGAGGCGGCGCGCATCGCGTCGGCGAGGGCGGAGATCTCGCGGTTGTGCTCGTCGCTGAACTCGTACTGCTGCGACTTGTACTCTTTGATCGGCGGCAGGTCGGGTGCGGGGGTGGACACGGTTCGGGCTCCGTGGAATAAGGACTTCGGGTCAAAAGTCGTCAGGCAGCAAGTCGTAAAGTCGCGAACGATTCTTCCCACGGGATCTGTGACGTTACGACTCTCGATGATCGGACTTTTGACCCGAAGCGCCGAGGGCGCTCGGGCTCTTTCCAAGTAGTTCGCCGCGGACCGGCGTGGCTTTTCGGAACGAGCCGGAGGCGCCGCGGCTCAGCCGTCGTTCCACTTCACGAACGCCTCGAGCGCGTAGTACTCGGGCAGCCCGAGCGCGTCGTAGGTCCGGGCGGTCGCGAGGTTCCGCTGCTCGGCCCGCTGCCAGAACTCGCGCCGGTCGGTGCCGCCCGGGAACATCGCCTTGTCCTTCTGGCTCTGGTGCCGGAAGATGGCCTGCTTCTTGCGCTCCACCACGTCGGGGCTCAGCGGCACCGCCATCTCGATCTCGTGCGGCTCCCACTCCTCCCACGCGCCCTTGTACAGCCACACGTCCGGGTTCACCCCCTCGGCCCGGACCCGGCGCACGGCGGCGAACACCGCCTCGGCGCACACCCGGTGCGTCCCGTGCGGGTCGCTCAGCTCGCCGGCCACGTACACCTGGTCCGGGTTCAGCCGCTTCAGCAGGGCCACGATGTCCTCGATGTCCTGCGGGTGGATCGGGTTCTTGGTGCGGGTGCCGGTGTGGTAGAACCGCAGGTCCATGAACTCGAGCTGCTCCGGCGGGATGCCGCACACCAGCGCGCCCGCGCGGGCCTCGGTGGTGCGGATCACGGACTTCACCTTGAGCACCTCGGGGCTGTCGCGCTCGCCCGCCTTCTTGGCGTCGAGGAACTGGTACACCCGCTCCTTGAGCGTGCCCGCCGACGACTGCTCGGCCGAGGTGCCGAACGACTGGAGGAACTCGTCCACGAAGTCCACGAACCGCCGCGCGTCGTGGTCGAACACCGCCACGTTCCCGCTGGTCATGTACGCGATGTGGACCTTGTGCCCCTGCTCGACGAGCCGGATGATGGTGCCGCCCATCGAGATCACGTCGTCGTCCGGGTGCGGCGAGAACACGATCGCGGTCTTGCGCTCCCCGTCTTTCGTAACCCGCCCGGCCGGGTACGGCCGGATCGTCTCCATGCGGTCGTGGAACACGGCCTCGCCGATCTGCTCGGCCGGCCCCTTCTCGCGCAGCAGCTCGTACAGGTGGTGGTCGCGGAAGTCGTCGTCGTTGAGCTTCTGGAGCCCCTTCTTCACGGTCAGAGCCAGGGCCACGACGGCCTTACGGACCAGCTCCGGGCTCCACTGGCACGGCCCCACCTCCCACGGCCGCTTGATGGCCGTCAGCTCGGCCGCCGCGGCCTCGTCGAGGACGAAGGTGGCGTCCCGGTGCTCCTGCAAGAAGCTGGCAGAGATGGCCTCGGTCGGCGCCTGCTCGACGGCCTTGTAGACGATGCTCGCCTTGTGCTCGCCGAACGCCATCAGGAAGATGCGGCGGGCCTCCAGGATGCTCGCGACGCCCATCGTGAGGGCGTGGTGCGGCACGTTCTTCTCGCCGGAGAACCCGTCGGCGGCGTCGCGGCGGGTGATGCTGTCGAGGGTGACCAGCCGGGTGCGGCTGTTCTGCGGGCTGCCGGGCTCGTTGAACGCGATGTGCCCGGTGCGGCCGATGCCGAGCACCTGGATGTCGATCCCGCCGAACGAGCGGATCTTCTCGTCGTACTCCTCGCACGCCGCGTCCACCTCGTCGGGCTTGAGCGCGCCGTCCGGGATGTGGATGTTCTCCCACTTCACGTTGATGTGGCTGAACAGCGTCTCGTGCATCCAGCGGAAGTACGAGTGCTGGCTCTCCTTGGGCATCGGGTAGTATTCGTCCAGGTTGAACGTGACGACCCGGGAGAAGTCCAGCCCCTCCTCCCTGTGGAGCCGGATCAGCTCGCGGTACAGGCTTACCGGGGTGCTGCCGGTGGCGAGCCCGAGGACAGTGTGCTTGCCGGCCGCGTTGCGGGCCCGGATCAGCTTGTCGATCTCCTTGGCGACGTGCCGGGCGGCGGCGGCGGCGGTGAGGAACTTAACGGTGCGGGTGCGGGTGTGCGGGAGCGGGTGCGAAAGGCTCATGCGCGGGTTCCGTGGTCTCGGCGGGCCGGAAGGTGATGTTCTAGCGGCACCGCGCGCCGCGGGTATACCGCCGCGGGCACGCGCGCCGCACCGGGGCACGCATTCCGGGTCCGGTCGTTTCCCGTTTGTCACAGGTGTGCGGCACCCGCCTGCGGGCTGCGGATGTAACCTCGGCGCGTTCGGGTCTCCCGGCCGGTCGCCACGGTCGCGGCAGCGGGTTCGCTCTCGTCGCGGATTCTCGGCGCGGTCGTTCTGGCCGCCCAACCAACTCCGGACGGGGCTGCGTTCGTCCGAAGAAGCTGAGCCCGCGTACCGAGCCGGTTCCGTCGCAACAACAGTTTCAGAAGCATTTTGCGGCATACATCTTGGCTCATGTGGCAAGCCGCTCGCGGTTGGCCCGGGAGCGTTATCCGGGTTTTGCGGGCGCGACTCGGTGGTAGCGGAGTACCAGCGAACGGGTAGCGAATCGCCCGCGGGACGGTAGCTCACGGCCCGTTGCCCGACCCGCCCGCGGGTGCCGCTCGTGACGCGAGTGTAACCCCCGTTACAGATCCGCGCCGGGTGGGCCGCGGTCACCTGATCCGCACGGCAACCGATCCAGCCGTCCCCTATTAACCTGATGGCACGGCGCCCGCGGCTCGCCGACGGACCAACCAGGTTGCCGTCGCTTCAAGCTGGTGTGACGTACCCGGGCGTTGGCCGTTGGGTGTGGTCACGCTCGCGGCGTGAGCGGTCGCTCCGCGCATCCGGTTCGCGTTGCGCGCAACGACAGAACTAACCGCACGAGTCGCAGACCTGATACGCAGAGCGACGGCTCACGGCGTGAGCGGACCACGCTCAACGGCCGGAACCGCGCGGCGTGAAGGGGAAACGATTTGTCATTCCGGAACGGTTTCGGCTTCGCCGCCTGCGCGGGTGGCGAGTGACAGAAGCAAAGGCGCAGCGCTATAGTTTATGAATCGGACGGACCCGTCAGCAAACGCGAACAGGGCTCCCACCGGGTGTAAGCTCCAGAAGTGCTCGACCGAGCAGAGTTCATCGAGTCGGCCGGGAGCTAATCCCGGCGTCAACGGGCACAGTGATCCATCCTCCGCGACCACAGAACGCGGACCGACGGCCAGAATCTGCGCAATCGGGCACGTGCAATCGCCCCAGTTAGCGTACCAGCCCCCAAAACGACCCGCAGGTCCAGGGGGGCGCTCACCAAGAAGAAGCGTATTCGCTGTACCATCCGTGATATCAGTCAGGCGAATAGAAAGATTGACATGAAAAATACCATCATTAGCATACTTAGATGTTCCGGCAACGCCCACGTAAGAGGTTGTCGCCCACGTCCCTGATACGCCCATATGGCTCACGCGGCGCGATTCGGATTCGGCTGGGCATAAAAACAACCTAACAACAGTCTCCCTTATTGCCATATGGGCGGAGCTGTAACCAACCGGATCGGTCTGATTGGCCCGCCAAGCTCGTTGCCACAAGTCCCCTTGCTCGATGTACGGCAGAATAGCCGTTTGCCAGGAAATCCCGGCCTGAGCGGTTCTCGGCGACGCGGCCGTGGCGAACGGATAAGCGCACCCCTGCGGCAACAGCCCTGCTTGCGCCGAGTGACCGTGGGTGCCGAGAGCCAACTGCCGGAGGTTGTTCGCGCACGCCGCCCGGACCGCGGTAGCCCGCGCGCGCTGAACGGCCCCCAGGAGCAAGCTCAAGAGCACGGCACATATCGCGATCGCGATGAGGAGTTCGATCAACGACAACCCAACGCGACCTGACGAGGACGGCGTGCGGAGCTGAGATCGCTGCTGACGCAACATCACATTACCCCACATTTCAACGGCAGCCGCCCCGCCCTGAACGCGGAGAGTTGTCGCGGAACGCTCGCCATTGCCAACAAGGTCATCCGAATTTATGCCTTGCAGAGCCACAAATCAAATGCGGCCGCGGTCGTTTCGCCCCCACTCCACGAAGCTGTCTCGACATTGGTTCCGGGAGCCCACGGGCAGCGTGGAGTGCACTCATCGTTGTTATGGTACTTAATGCTTCCGTTATTCTCATGTAGTTTACATTCTAGATTTGTGAAATTATCAGTATTTGAGGGGTAGCACAAATTGTAGTTACCGGTGCACAGCCAGCACGTATCAATCGCGTACCGAACGCAAGTGCCGCCGTTGTCCTTAAAGTAGAACCGCTGCCGGCACTTGTTGTCGCACGTCGCCACCGCATCGCCGATCGCGGTGCGCACCTGCCCCTCCGACAGCCCGGGCGCCGTAAGAGCCGCAAAAAACGCCACGCAGGCGCAGAGCGCGAAGCCATCGATAGCCAACAGCGGCCTGTTCTTCGACATCTCTTTCTCCGGAAACAGTGAAAGTAAACACGCTCGTTACAGCGCGACCCGCCGCCCACGCCTTCGCCGCACCCAAAAAATAGTGCAGCAGAGAATACCCACACCGAAGACGGCCCACACAACGAGTGAGCGATACCGCCGCCACCACGACGCATCGGGCTGAACGACCTCGACCCCTAAATCCGTCCCGAAGGCATCGGTCTCGCGCATCACTTCGTGGCCTTGCGCGATGAAGTGCTTTCTCGTCATCTGGTCGAACACTTGCGTCCCAGAAGGGAAATCTATTTGAAATTCTCCTACATCTACAGATGATCGATAGGAAAAATTCAAGACCTTTACCTCGCGTCGCAGTTTCAATTTTCCGCTGTCGTCGTACTCGGTGAGTTTCCAGCTCGCCGGAGCCAGACCGGCGGATGACATTTCGTATTGTGTGTCGAGTTGGTAGACGAGATTGCCATTTTTCAGCTTCCGAAGCCGGCGGCCGACGACTGCGGCATCATCGTCAACAAAGACCGATATCGTAACGCCATCCGCCCCCGGGCGCAGGTACTCTCGGCACTTATGTTCTCCGAGGGTTAGCGATCCCTCTGTACGCTTAAAATCGGTCACGACGTACGGCGCGAGAGCGGGTGAGAGCCCACGGCAGTGCATCATAAGGGGCGTCAGAACGGAAGACCGGAAGCCCTCTGCGTTAGCGCCGCCGACAATAGCGCGGGGAGCGGAAGAGCCGGAAATGCCTTTGGGAAAGAACAGCTTGCTTGAGTGCCCATCGGTGACGAGGACGGAAGGAGAGTTTAAAAACTCCCCAGTACTCGCCGACCACAGCGGCTGGTTGTTTTCGTAGCGGGCGCGGGGGCCGTCGAGAATCAATTTGCAGCGGGCCGTCGTTTGGGCGTCCCGGCTCAACTCCTTCTTCCCACCAAGCATTCCTTTCGGGACGAAATCCACAACCTCAAACTCGAAAGACACCGAGGCAAACTTGGTTTCGCGCTGTCTAGTAGCGTCCTCAAACGTGTCCGCTCTGGCGGCTGTGGCGCCAGCGGTTAATGTCAGACAAAGTACGAACCGAAAGAGCTGCATACCATACTCCCGGAACTTACGCGCATCCGCCTGTCACCGCTTCTGGTTGCCGAAAGCTCTTCCAAGTGCTCTAAGCTAGAGATTCACTTTGAGTGTCATTCGCTCGGAAATTCAGAAGGCGCCAGTCCAAGAAAAACAGAAAATTAGAAACAATTCTCGGCCCATGAGGCGTCGCAGGTAGACACGTGCAGCATCCCCTTTATGGGTGACTGTATCCAATTAAAATGATACGCAATGGAATCATCGTTCGCTCGCCAGCCTCGTCCACAACGCAGAGCCCGGCCACGCGCTCTTCGGTCCCGGCTCGCTGCACCTGAGCCTCAATCCTTATTGTTAATTGACCGTTACTTTCTTTTATTGAACTTAAGTACACACCCCGAGGAACGTTGACCAGTTCGACTGCTGCAAGCTTGCGGTGCGTTAGGGAGACGAGCTGAACCGACTCTTGGGCGAGCACCCCGATCGGATGGCGACCGAGGCGAACTTCGCGCGGGAGAGGCGTCACATCCTCAACGACTTCACCAACGACCTCAACGCGAAGCGGCGCAAGGCGCTCCCCGGTTTTGCTGAACGGGGTGAGCGTCCATTCGTCCCGAATCGTACCGATCCTTGCGCCGCCAGTGCGAATGAGCTTTAGGCTCAATCGCTTTGCCGTTCCGGCTTGAAACTCGGGGACCACCCAATGCCAGTTGGGAGGGCCATCGAACACGATCTTGTCGACCGCTTCCCCGAGTTCGATCAGCACTTCTCGCTCTGACCATTGCGAATTTCTTATTGAGCACAGGCCTATATTCACCCGTTCACCGATGAGGCGGAGCGTTCGGCTTGGCTGATAATAAAAATAATACGATCGCTCAAATACATTGCCATTAGGCGAGTCAAATTGCAACGTGAGTGGCACGCGAACGCTCTCGCTCTCGGCCTGCGCGGCCTCGCACGGTGACGCAGAGCCGAAAGCAAACGCGGCGCGTACTGCGAGTGTTTCACCCGGGGGTATGTTCACAGGAACGTGCGGCTCCATCATGCGGCAGTCGCATGATCCAATCGCCCCGACCAGCCTAATCGGGTGAGCGGAGCGATTAATAACGCCGAACGCGTGAACGTACGATCTCGCCTCCGGCTGTTTGCCGAGATCCAGATCCTCTTCTGCAATGATAACATCCCGCGTTTCGGCCATAACGCGTGGTTGATCAAGCTGCGGAGCGACTCTGCGGGCCGCGAGGTGACTGCCGACGGCGCAAATGACCACCGCGGCGCCCCAGAGCAAATATCGTACCATCATAGATATTTATGCAATTATTAAATATAATTTAAAATATTACATTATTTCGATTGAGCTAGATGCCAACTGGCAGCTTCCGAACGCCAGTCGACTTGATGACGCTGGGTGAGAGCAGTTGGCTCTCGGGCGCAGTAACACGCCACACGCTCCTCGGGCCGTGATCGGCGCTCGGCTGGCCCGAGTGCCACCCCGGCCCAGCAAGCCGGTAGGCCAATGAGAATTGTGATTAAGAGCCTGCTCTTTGGCACAGCGGTCTCTCACACTCAGATTGAACTCTGGTGGCAAGGTAATCGATCGCCCCTTTGGGTGGAAGAGGTTATTGAAAATTCTTGTGCCGAGGCCCGCTCGCCTTTGTGCCGGCGCGCCGGGCCGGCTTATCGGCCTCATATCGTTCCAACCGGGACCGGTCGTCGGCCCGGCGCGCCGGCTCCGCCGCCAAGGTCCATCGCCTTCTCCTGCCGCCGCGCGGCGTCGAACTCACCGCACTCGGCGCGCGGGGCCGTGGCGCTGAGCCCGGACGACGAGTTCGTCTACACCCCCGGACGACGAGTTCACCGGCACCGACGTGTTCACCTACCGGCCCGCCGACGCGGGTGGGCTGGTGACCGTTCAGATCGCCGTCGCTGATACACGCACCCGGTACTACAGCCGCGTTCTCGACGAGCCGCGACCGCCCGGGGAGCGGGGTACGTGGCACCGCTCCCCGGGCGGTCGCGGCTCGTCAAGAACGCGACACCGCAGATGGGTTCATGTATGAGTTCACGGGTTCAGGATTCTGCTGAAGGTGGGTCTGCTGGAGAGTGGCCGGGAAGTCCGCGAGACAAAGCAAAGCGTGGAACAAGCGGTCGGCTACAGCTCGTTGAAAATCTGCTGTCCGCATCAACCCGTGACGGACTTTATCACGGATGTTCCGCATCCGTTCGGTGGGCGTTCGCGCGGACGAGCGGTAGTTTATCTCGACCTCTCAATACAGCTGCCCGCACGCCTGCCGACGTGTCGCTCGGGTTATTCATTCCGGGGGAACCATGCCGCCGATCGTCCGACACCGGGCCGGGTTCACGCTGATCGAACTGCTGGTCGTCATCGCCATCATCGCCATCCTGATCGGCCTTCTGTTGCCAGCCGTCCAGAAGGTCCGCGAGGCCGCCGCGCGGATGAAGTGCAGCAACAACCTGAAGCAACTGGGGTTGGCCTTCCACAACCACGAGTCCGCCCTCGGCTACTTCCCGGCCGGCTACGAGCAGAAGGTGACGGCGGCGTACCCCGCCGTGCCGGCGTTCCGGTTCCGCTGGTCGGCGTTCGCCAAACTCACCCCGTACCTGGAGCAGACGGCGGTGTACAACGCCTGCGACTTGGACAACCCGCTGTACGACGCCGCCGGGAACGTCATCAACAGCAAGGGGAACCAGCTCGCCGTGCAGTCGATGGTGCCCATCTTCCTGTGCCCGAGCGACCCGCTCAGCGGTCAAAAGCCGGACCCGCTGTTCGCCCCCACGAACTACGCCGCGTGCGTCGGCAGCGGACAGAACGGCGGGTCGCGGACGGGCACCTTCGCCGCCGCCCCGCCGCCGGACGGCATGTTCTACAACGGCTCCGCCACCCGGTTCGCCGACCTGACCGACGGCACCTCGAACACGGCGATGGCGGCGGAGACGCTGATCGGCACCAACGCCGCGCAGACGACGGCCGCCCCGACGGCCGCCGCCGACCAGGAGCGGACGTACCGCTGGTTCCAGTCGCAGACGGCGTTCACCGCCGCCAACTGCGGACCGGCCACCACCGCCCCGCAGTACCGGTACGACAAGAACACCCGGTGGGCGGACGGCGACGCGTACGAAACGCTGTACGACCACGGGCTGACGCCGAACTCGGCGACGATGGACTGTATCAGCACGGCGGCCAACTGGAAGGCGGCCCGGAGCAAGCACTCCGGCGGGGTGAACCTGCTCCGCGCCGACGGCGGGGTGCGATTCGTCACCAACTCCGTCAGCCCGGTCACGTGGGCCGCCGTCGGCTCCCGTGCCGGCGGCGAAGTGCTCGGCGACTACTAACCCGGAGGCCGGTGATGTCTCGCGCACGAAGTCCCCTCGCGGCGGCCGGTTTCCTGACGCTCGCCCTGCTGGCGGCCGCGGCCGTCTCGCAGGAGCCGAAGAAGGCCGCACCGGTGCCCAAGAAGGACCCGCAGCAGGCGGTCGAGCCGAAGTCCGCCCCCGGCGAAGGGCAGAAGTTCCTGGCCAAGTTCGTCGGCGACTGGGCCGTCGCGAAGAAGTTCTACCCCCGCGACGGCGGCGAGCCGCGGGCGACGAAGGGCACCTGCAAGCAGGAGATGACCCACGGCGGGCGGTTCCTCCGCTCCGAGTTCGAGTTCGAGGCGGACGCCGGCAAATCGACCGGCACCGGCGTCATAGGGTTCGAGCCGGAGACGGGACTGTTCACCAGCACCTGGATCGACTCCCGACAGACCCAGATGTCGTTCCGCAAGAGCCGCGAGAAGTTTGCCGGCGAGAAGATCGAACTGTTCGGGGCGGTACTCGGGGCCGAGCCGACCGCCCGCAAGTCGAAAACGGTAACGACGCTGGAAGACGAGGGGAAGAAGATCGTCCACCGGCAGTATTCCATCGGCACCGACGGCATGGAGCGGTTGATGATGGAACTGGTGCTGACCAAGCAAGCGAAGTGAAGTCGAGTCGTTGCGGAACAGGGCGGGCGTCGGTACTGGGGCGGCATGGACCACTACACCCGCATCCGCCGCAAGCCGTCCACGTTCCGCCAGTTTACCGGCCTTTCGGTGGTCGAGTTCGGCAACCTACTGGCCCAACTGGAGCCTTCGCCTGGCCGCCCGCCAGGCGAAGGCCCGACGCGTCCGGTTGCCGAAGCGGAAAGCGGGAGCCGGGCGCAAGCCGAAGTTGGCCGTGGCCAGGGCAACACAGTTGTTGATCTTGGCCACGCCGCCGTAAGAAGCCACGTGATTCGAGAAACGTGGTGAACTTGTTGCTAAAACGGTAGGCACCGCCCTTGCTCCCGTCGTCCGTCAAAACGACGGAAACGGGGCGGGGATTGGTAATCGGTGTGGGTACGAGTGGTTCTCCTGTTCTCCCACACCATTCAATACCCGTCTTGGCGTCGTTGCGGTAGCCCCGTGGCGCCGTTCTCGCTCTGCCAACAGGCGCTTACACGGCCGGCACGCACTCCAGGCCGAAGGTTTCGGCCACGGCCTGGTTCGTCACCTTCCCGGCCTTGATGTTGACGCCCGCCAGCAGCGCCGGGTTCTCCTTCACGGCCCGCTCCGGCCCCTTGCTGGCCAGTTGCATCGCGTACGGGAGGGTCACGTTCGTGAGGGCGTAGGTGCTCGTGCGGCCCACCGCGCCCGGCATGTTCGTGACGCAGTAGTGAACGATGTCGTCCACGATGTAGGTCGGGTTCGCGTGCGTGGTCGGGCGGCTCGTCTCGAAGCACCCGCCCTGGTCGATCGCCACGTCGATCACCACGGCCCGCGGGAGCATGTACTTCAGGTCGTCCCGGGTGACCAGGTTCGGGGCCTTCGCGCCCGGGATCAGCACCGCCCCGATGACGAGGTCCGAGAACTGGAGGCACTCGCGGATGTTCAGCCGGTTGCTGAACACCGTGGTCACGTTCTGCGGCATCACGTCGTCGATGTACCGCAGCCGGTCCAGGTTCACGTCGAGGATGAACACGTTCGCGCCCAGCCCGGCGGCCACCCGGGCGGCGTTCGCGCCCACCACACCCGCCCCGATGACCGAGACCGTGGCCGGCGGCACGCCGGGGACGCCGGCGAGCAGGATGCCGCGGCCGTCGAACGGGCGCTCCAGGTACTTCGCGCCTTCTTGAATGCTCATCCGCCCCGCCACCTCGCTCATCGGCGTGAGCAGCGGCAGGGTCCCCTTCGCGTCGCGGATGGTCTCGTAGGCGATCGCGGTGATGCCCGACTTCAGAACGGCCTCGGTCAGGTGCCGGTCGGCCGCGAAGTGGAAGTAGGTGAACACCGTCTGGCCCGCGCGCATGTGGGGCCACTCGGACGGCATCGGCTCCTTCACCTTCACAATCAGGTCCGCCCGCGCCCACACCTCGGCGTCGTTCGAGACGATCTGCGCGCCGGTCGCGGCGTACTGGTCGTCGCTGATGCCGGACCCCGCGCCGGCGCCGCTCTGGATGAGCACCGTGTGCCCCGCCCGGGTCAGCTCTTCCACGCCCGCGGGCACCATCGCCACCCGGTACTCGTCCTGCTTCACTTCTTTCGGAACGCCGACAATCATGAATGGCCTCGGAAATTCAACGGAGAGGTGCGTACAGGCATTGTGGGGCTGCGGGGGAGTGAATCAAGTCGCGCGGCTCTCATGATGAAATCGGTTGCTCCCCGCGCCGTCAGTTACCTAGGATTGGGAAGGCGCCACGTCTCGCCGGTTCCTGTCGCAGGTGACCTCATGCCGCCGCGTATTGCCGTCGCGGGGATCGTCGCGTTCTGGATCGCCACCACCGGGTACGTCGCGTACCGGGACGTGTGGCCGCGGCTGTTCGCGTCCGGGCCGCCCCCGGTCGCCATCGAACTGGCCGACGAGGCGAAGCAGAACGTCCCCGCGAAGTGGACCCTGTACCGCAACGGGCAGCCCATCGGGAAGCTGACCACGCTGATGAAGTACCACGACGCGACCGACGAGTTCCAGTTCACCTACCGGTACAGCAAGCTCCGGCTCGAGCAGGGGGGCGTCGCCCTGGAGGTGCCGGACGCCACCTCGGACGTGCGCATGACCCGCGCCGGCGACTTCAAGGAGCAGGCGCTGAGCGGGAAGCTGGAAGTGGTCGCGGGCAAGTCGCGGTTCGGGGGGCAGATCGATGTCCGCGGGACCGTCAGCGGCGGCACGCTGACCGGCCACGGGTCGGTGAAGAGCTCGTTCGGCGACTTCGAGGCCGATCTGGAACCGGTCCCGGTGCGGCAGGGGCAGCCGCTGAACCCGTTGCAGCCGGTGAACCGGATCGCGGGGATACACGGCGGGATGCGCTCGTGGGTGGTTCACGAGTACAACCCGCTCCAGGACGCGCTCGCGGACCTCATCCGCAAGCAGCTCGCCAAGAGCGGGCTGCCGCTCGGCGCGGCGAAGCCGAAGGAGCCGCTGCTCGCGGAGGTGGCGGGCGAGCCGCGCGTCTTGAGCTGGCAGAACCAGGACATCCCGTGTTGGGTGATCGAGTACCGCCGCAAGGAGGACGCGATCGCCCGCACGTGGGTCCAGGTGCGCGACGGGAAGGTGCTGCGCCAGGAGGCGTTCGAGGGGGGCGAGGCGCTCCGGTTCGAGCGGGAGGATTGAGGGATGCGTGCGAAAGACAACCCACCCCCCAACCCCCTCCCTTCAGGGAGGGGGAAAGGCAACCCACCCCCCGGCCCCC
>NZ_JAXBLV010000183.1:0-72321 GCF_034097035.1 Gemmata algarum | reverse complement strand
GGGGCCGAGAAGAATAACCTGAAAATGGTCAAAACGTCACCGCCAGGCAAGCCCACGAAAGCCAAGACCGAACGTATCGAAGACAAGAGCCTACATGTCTCAACCGCTCGGTTGCTGGCAGATGACAAGAGGAATCGTCAGTCGCAAAAACGGCAGTAACCCTACCGTGAATGGCCTGGTCCAAGACCCTCCCCAAGTGCGACCTCACCATCCGGCCCAAGACGCCCAACGGTGGATAACATTCCTCACGCCGAACGCCTTAATTCACCGCTCTTACCTTACTGCGTTGTGCGCGACGCCCCGGCATGCGAAATGATCTGAACGACTTGCCTCAAGAACAGATGGTGGGGGCGCGTGGCCCGGGTACACGTAACGGTTGTTTAATGCTGCTGATCAGAAGCTGCTGGATCATAGTGTAATAAAATTCGTAAATTTTTTATCTTGATGATTTTGTGAAATTGTAAGTTTTGATGGGCAGACTTTTGGCCGGAGGTCCTGGAGTTTTGCTAGCGGGTTGCTTGTGTGGGGGCGGGCTGCGGGAGGGCCTTTCCTTCACGGATCGCGATCCGGTACCGGGGCTGCGGTGCGGACATCCACTCCGCGAACACCAGCCGCGTGATGCGCTCGCCGTGGGCCACCGGCACCGGGTCCGACGACGGGTAATCGATCTCGAAACTGAACCCGGGTTCGTCCTCGTGCGCGTCCACGAACTTCTGCACCGCGCGCAGGGCGCGCGTCCACTCGCGCTCTTCCCGGGCCACCATCGTGTTGGCCTGCCACACCTGTTCGGCCCCCAGAGCGGCCAGCGCCACCAGCCCGGCGGCGAGGCCCTTCCGGACATTGACGGCCCACGCCCCGGTCGCGTGCCACGCGGCCGACGCGGCCAGCAGCACGAAGAGTAACGCGAAGTAGGTGTAATACGAGTTGCCGCTCAGAATCCACGCGTGCGGCCGCATGTTCATCCGCCCGAGTACGTTCATCGCCGCGTATGTGGCGTACAGCACCGCGGGGAGCGCGCAGATGAGCCGGGCTCGCGACTGCGCCACCCGCCACAGCCCTGCCGCGCCCAGCACCGCGCCCGCGAGCAGAGTGGCGTAAGACACCGCGAGCGTCGGCGTGACGACCCGCAGCCGCGACCCGGTCCACACGGTTTCGAGCACCTGGAGCCGCTGCCCGCCGTAGAAGGTCTGGACCAGCGACGGGAAGAATGGCTGCACCGCCGTGAACACCCCGTACCGGGCCGAGTGGGTGAGCGTCGCGGGTGTGGCCGCCTCTTTTACGATCGCGGCGTGCAGGTTCTCAGGCTGGTACTGCCCCTGGTGAACGTTCTGGTCGATGTGGTTCGCGAGTTGGTAGCCGACCAGAATGGCCGCGAACGCGGCGAACGTGCCGAACGCCTGGGGCCTCCCGACCCGCGGCGCCGCTTCGGCCGCGAGCACCAGGCCGGCGAACACCGCGTAAACCTGCCCCAGCTCGTAGGTGAACGCGGCCAGCGCGGTCAGCACCCACGCCCCGTACAGCGGCCACTGCACGTCCCTGCCGGCGCGCCCGCGTGCCGTGTAACGCAGCACGCAACTGATCGAGCCGAGCAGGAACAGCAGGAACAGCAGGTAACCGTGGAGGTGGCCCCAGATGACCAGCTCTTGCACGCACGGGTTGAGCGCGAAGAACGCGACCGTTCCGTACATGAGCCAGTCGGACCCGCTCGTGCCGACTTCTTTCTTCAACTCGAGCGGGCGCACCAGCCCGGCCGTTTGGCGGAGTATTACGAGGAGCAGGACGCAGATGGCGCCGTGGAACCCCACGCCGAGCGCCTGGACGTAGTCGAAGTGGCCGCCCAGAGCAGCCTTTTCTGCCGCGAGCAGCGCGAACAGCACCGGGCGGAACAGGTCGGTGTCGCCCGGTGCCACCAGGCGGGTGCGGTTGTACGAGTAGGTGTGCCGGAACGTGTCGCGGAACGTGTGGTCGTTGACCGTGTCGGCGAGGTAGCACCACTGGTCCGCGCGGGGCGGGTGCTTGAGCGACGGCCCGTAGGCCACCGTCACGAACGCGAACAGCACCGCGAGGAATGCGAGGTCGCGGAACGCCTTCGGCCCGAACGTGCTACACACCCACTCCGCGAACCGCTCCTGGCTCATCTGCCCCGCTCCTTGTTTCGGGCTGTTGGGTTGGTCCGTTCGATCGCTGGCGCTGACGGCCCTGCGCCGCGGCCGTTAGCGCCAGCAGAACACGTCGCGCACGAACTGGAAGTAGTACGCCGCCCCCCACTTCAGGACCTGGAGCTTGCGCTCGCCCCCCAGGCGCGGCGGCTCGTCGCCCGGGATCTCAGCTACCTTCAGCCCGCGTCGGGCCGCGCGCGCTGAGAGGAGCGGCTCCCAACTGATCCGCGTCCGGAACAGCCACTCGGGAGTGCGGTACCAGCGGTCCTGATCCAATTCCAGCTCGCGGATGATGCGCGTCCGGTACGCGCGGTAGATGACCATCGCGTCGGTGTATCGGCCGCCGTGCAGGAGGTTCACGGTGCGGGTGAACAGCCAGTTCCCGAATGCGGTGACGAGGTCGTCGTCGGCGCTTTTCGCGGGCGGCTTGTACCGCGACGCGATGACCATGTCGTACCCTTCGTCGATCTTCGCGATCAGCTCGGGGAGCAGCTCGGGGACGCTGTTGCCGTCCGGGCTGAAGGTGACGATCACGTCCCCGCGCACCTTCGGGAGCACCTCCCGGTAGGCGTGGCGGATGCCGGGCTCGCTCTGGACGTGGACCTCGTAGCCGTTCTCCCACGCCCACTCGACCGTGCCGTCGGTCGAGCCGCCGTCTAGGACGATCACCTGATCGACCCACGCCGCACGGATGCGCGGCATGATCGCCTTCATGCCGACGATCTCGTTAAGCGTCGGCACGACGAGCGTGACCGAGCACGCGCGCCGGGCCGCGGGTGCGGTCGGTGCGGCGGTCGGGCGCGGGAGCAGTTCGGTGGTCGCCATCGGTTCGGACCTCGCCCGCATCCGGGGTGCGTTAAGGGCGGCAGTTTATAGGTGCCGCGCGGGGGCGGGTCAACGGCAACTGCCGGGGCTCCGGTGAAGTGAAGTGGGCTTGAATCGCGCGATTCCTCGCGCCTAAACTCTCCCACCCTCTAGGAGAACTCACGGATGAGCGAGCGCGTTTTGGTCACCGGCGGGCTCGGCTACCTCGGCAGCGTGCTGTGCGAGCACCTCCTGAGCGCCGGGTACGCGGTCATCGCTCTTGACAACCTCACCTACGGGGCCGGGCAGGGGCTGTTCCACCTGTGCGCGAACCCCGCGTTCGACTTCGTCAAGGGCGACGTGCGGGACGAGGCCACGATGCGCGCCGCGCTGACGGACGCGGACCACGTCGTTCACCTCGCAGGAATCGTCGGGGCGTCCGCGTGCGACCGCGACCCGGCGCTGACGAAGTCGGTCAACTTCGAGTCGGTGCGGCTCCTGAACAAGCTCCGCAGCCCGAACCAACTGGTGGTGTTCCCGAACACGAACAGCGGCTACGGCGCCACCACCGGCGCGACGCTTTGCACCGAAGACACGCCCCTGGAGCCGATCTCGCTGTACGGCCGCACCAAGTGCGACGCCGAGCGGCTGCTACTCGACAGCCCGAACGCGGTCACGTTCCGGCTCGCCACGGTGTTCGGGATGTCGCCCCGGATGCGGCTCGACCTGCTCGTGAATCACTTCGTGTATGCGGCCGTGAAGGACGGGTACATCGTGCTGTTCGAGAAGGACTTCAAGCGGAACTTCGTCCACGTGCGCGATGTCGCCGACGCGTTCATTCACGCGATCCGGAACGGCGCGGCGATGTCGAACCGGCCGTACAATCTGGGCCTGGACTCCGCGAACCTATCGAAGGAGCAACTCGCGTTCGCGGTGAAGAAGCAGGTGCCGAAGTTCTACATTCACTTCGCCGCGATCGGGGAGGACCCGGACAAGCGGAACTACATCGTCTCCAGCGCGCGGCTCAAGTCCGCGGGGTTCGAGGCGCAGCGCTCGCTCGAGGCCGGCATCGGCGAACTGATCAAGGGCTACCGGATGTTGTCGAAGGGGCCGTTCCAGAACGCCTGAATGGAGCCGCGGCAATGAGCGAGCGAACGTCCCGGAAGCGGCGCCGCGGTGGCAACCCGTACGCGGGCCTGATTCACCTGCTGAACCAGCGCTACCACGCCGAGTGGCAGCGCGCGGAACTGCTCCAGAACGAGCTGACCGGGCGCGAGAACTCGAAGGTCGCGCGGGCGGCGGAACTCGTCCGGCGGTTCGTGCGCCGGTTCGTGCCGCACCCGGCCGTTGTGCCCAAGGTCGTTACCGAGCAGGCCGCTCCGTACACGGGGGCGGAACGCGCGGTTCCGGACGCCACGGTCAGCGTCATCATCCCGTTCCGCGACCGCCCGGAACTGCTCCGCAACTGCCTGCGGAGCCTGCGCCGCAGCACCTACAAGAAGATTGAGGTGGTGCTGGTCGATAACGGTAGCGAGAACCCGCGTACGGCTCGGCTGCTCGCGGGCATCAGCGCGAAACGGAACATCAAACTGGTCCGCTGTGATGAGCCGTTCAACTTCTCGCGCCTGTGTAACCTCGGCGCGCGAAAGGCGGCCGGCGATCACTTGGTGTTCCTGAACAACGACACCGAGGTCATCACGCGCCGCTGGCTCGAACGGATGCTGGTTGTCGCGGCCGACCCGGCGGTCGGCGCGGTGGGTGCAACGCTGCTGTATCCGGACCGGACCATACAGCACGCGGGGCTGTTCCCGCGGAGCGACGGGGCCTGGGTCCATCCGTATCGCGGTGAGCCGGCAGAGACGGTGGGTGAGAACGGTGAGCTGCGCGTGACGCGGATCGTTCCCGCGGTGACCGCGGCGTGCCTGCTCGTGCGCCGGGACGTGTTCGAATCGGTGAGCGGGTTCGATGAGGATCTGCAAGATTCGCTCAACGACGCCGACCTGTGCCGGCGCCTGGGCGCGGCCGGGCGGGTAACCGTCATCACCCCGCACGCAAAGTTGTTCCACTACGAAGGCCTGAGCCGCGCGTTCAACGTCGATCCGCTGATGGCCTGAGCGAGAAGGGCCTTTGACGAGATAAGCCGGATTGATAGGACGCTGAGTTAGGCTATTTTGACGGGATTCTGTCGATCCCGTCAAAATAGCCTGCGGCTGTTTCATCACGAGCTGCGACATGCGACCGCGCCTTTCGTTGATCGTTCCGACGCGCGGCCGGCCCGCGAAGTTGCGCCGCATGCTCGACAGCGTGGCGACAACCGCCTACCACCCCGAGCGGCTCGAAGTCATTCTCGTGATCGACGCGGACGATCCCGCCAGCGCGCTAACCCACCCGCGGTTAAAGGTGCGGCACGCGGTCGTTCCGCCCGGCCGCACGATGGGCGCGCTCAACAGCGCCGGCTACGACGCTTCGACCGGCGATTACGTCATGCTGCTGAACGACGACGTGACCGCCCGCACGCCGGGCTGGGACGCCCTCGTTTTCGGCTGCCTGCGGCGGTTCCCGGACCCGTTCGCGTTGGTTCACGTCAACGACACCCTGATGCGCGACAACCTGTGCGTGTTCCCGCTGGTGTCGCGTGCGTTTTGCGAACTGGCCGGGGGCATCTGCCCGCCCTGTTATCACCGCTACCGGATCGACGATCACATTGAGGACGCGTTCAACCTGCTCGCGGCGCTGGGCGAGCGGCGCATCGTGTACCTGCCGGACGTGATCTTCGAGCACGACAACGCGGTGCAGCACCCGGAAGCCGGGCCTGTGTACCTGTCCGACCCCGCTGTTCTCGCACTCGACGCGCCGCTGTTCGACGAACTCCTTCCGGAGCGAAAAGAGCTCGCCCTGAGGCTGCGCGCGGTGATCGAAGGGCGGCCGAATGCGACCGCGGAGGGCGAGTGGCGGGCGACGCTCGCCGCGGTCGGGCACTCGTTCGACGTTCGCAGGCCGGGGCGGCAAATCGTGATACGCTGGCCGTGGTGGCGCCCGGTGCGGGAGCGACTGGCCGTACTGGCGGGGGTGGTCGCCCGCGCCCGGCGCAAGAACGCGAGCGGGTTCGTGCGGGCCGTCCGGAACCGGCTCGCGCGGCCCAGGGCCATTGAAAGTTTCACAGTGGTGAGGTGAGGAGGTTGATCGCTTCGTGGAATTGAGCGGTCAACCTCCGTATGGCTTGTGCGTGATTGTCGGCTTCGATCTGTGCGAGGAGATGAACACCCACGTTGCGTAACGCGGCAAGTACCTGCGGCGCGGAACCGCGGCGCACTTGGCATGCATCCTCGCCCAGCGTCACGTCCCGGATGTCGTGCAAACTATTCTCGATCCGCCAGTGCTCGCGCACCAACTCGAGCAGCCGTTTCGCGTCGGCCTTCTCGACCGGCAAGCTGGTGATCCCGTGGACCACCTCCTCATACGCCTTGCCCTTGCGAATGCCCCAGCGGCGCACGCGGAAACCCTGCTTCAGCCCGGGTCACTTCGGATGCACTGTCCGGAGCACCGTGCTCTCCAACGTTCGGTGCTCCACGCGGCCGTGCCCCTTCTCGGTCGTTCGTGCGAACCGTGGACCGGGTGTCGGTTCCTTCGGCGGCACGCGCCCGCCGGGGGGAAAACGTCGCCGCTTGAGCGGCGAATGCGCGTCCCGCGTCGATATCCACGACCAGGGCGTGCTGGTTGTCCTTGACCACCAGCACATAGTCATCGTCCCGATCCCGAACCGCTTGGCACACCTCGGTTTGTGTGAACATGGCGTCGCCGGTGATGATGTACCCACCTGGGCGTGTGGGCAGGATGTTGAGCAACTCCAACGCAGCCTTGTGTTCGTTCGTCTTGGTATCGACACGCAGTTGAGCGAGAACCGCTTGGAAGCGTGGCACGAATGCCGCCAGGAGGTGAACGCCGGGTAGTTGCGCGGCTCGGTCGGCACTGCCGCGAACACACTTGCCGTCCATGTTGACGACGAGCGCGTCGTCGGGCGGCAGACGGGTCGCGATCCACTCGCGCAGAACCGCCTCGAGAGCCCGAACGTCGATCCGCGGGAGCAGTTTGGAGAGCATGGAGGCGGTGGGCAATCGTCGTCGTGGGAACCCCAGGAGCAAGGCGAAGTCGCCACCGTAATCGTCGGCCAGTTGGACGATTGCTCCGGGCGAACGGCGCCCCAAGAGGATGCCGACGACCAGCAGGGCGAGGATGGGAGCAAAAGGGAAGGATCGGCCCTTGTCATCTCGTGGATCGGGAACGGCGCCTAGCGCATCCAACAGGCAGGTGGGAGGCATCGAAGCAACTCCAAATGCCCGCCGTTCCAATTGCGACGGCGGCAGGGCACCGGAATAGCACATCCCCCCATTTCACCAAGATGAAACTTTCAATAGCCCTGCTCGCGCGGCCCGCGTTGACACCCGGCTCGCAAATGGAGTAGGCTTTCACCTCCTCACAGGAACGGATCCTTAACTTGAGCGCCACCGGCACCGCCGAAATCGCTGACCCGTGCGCCGAACCAGCCGGCACGGCAGAGCCGTTTCCGGTCGAGTTCCTCGGCTGGCTGCCGGTGTTCAAGCGGTTCGGGAACTGTGGCACGCACCCGCAGTTCGCTCACACACACACGCCGCCCGACGGGTACGCCTTTCGGATGTCGGCTCTGGGTGTGAGCGACGGTATGCCACCCGGTCTCGTGGCCCGCCTCGGCCGCGCTTTCGTCGCGCTCGGGCTGTCCATGTGGGTGCTGGCCGAAACCGCCCGCAAGCACGGCCCGCTCCGCACGCTCGCGACCCTCTTCGCGCTCGCGAAACTCGTGCTGGCGCTGGTTCGCCAGACCGGTCGCGTCCTGTCGTCGCTGCGGTTCGCGCACTCGCGCAACTTTCAGTCGCAGGTGATGACCCCGCGGACCCAACTCGCGTTCCTCACGAGCGTGCCGTACACCTACGGTCAGAACCCGTGGGTGATCGAGATCGAAGACCCCACCACGCTGTTCTTCCCGTTCGTGCAGAACGGCCATACCGCGGCGCTCGACGTGCGGGCCCTCCCGTGCTTTGGCGCGGTGAAGGCGCTCCTCGAAGCCGAGTCCTGCCGCGGCATCGTGACGCACATGCGTTCGACCGCGGAACTGCTCCCGGTCCTGTTCGGCAGCGAGACGATTGCCCGCAAGGTGACCTACGCGCCCCTCGGCGCCGCGGTTCCGGAACGGCTGCAAGCGCACGCCGACGAGGGCGAAGACGCACCGATCAATCTGCTGTTTACGAACTCGTGGCATCAATTGGGCGCGGGGTTCTTCTACCGCGGCGGCATCGACGTTTTGGAAGCGTTCGACGTGCTGCGTCGCCGGTACCCGCAACTGCGGCTCACGGTCCGCTCCGCGCTCCCGAAACTCGACGAGCGCCACTACCGCATGGTGGAATCGGGGTGGGTGCGGGTGATCGACCGGTTCATGCCCGCGGACGAACTCGCGCGGCTGCAAACCGAGTCGCACATCTTTTTGCTGCCGGCCGCCCGCATTCACATCGTTTCGGTACTCCAAGCGATGTCATATGGGCAGGCGGTCGTTGTGTCGGACGGCTGGGGCATGTCCGAATATGTGGAGCACGGGGTGACGGGGCTGGTGGTCCCAGGGCGCGCCGGGAAGGTGTCGTGGGCCGACGTCGAAGCGGGCGTGTTGCGCGAGGACTACCGCCCGATGTTCGCCCCGGACCAGCGAGTAATCGACGGCTTGATCGAATCGGTTTCGCTCCTCGTGGAGCAGCGGGCGGTGCGCCGGCGGCTCGGCGCCGCGGCGCGCGACGCCGTCGCCACGCGGTTCACGCCGGAGCGCTGGAACGCCGGCCTTAAAGCGGCCTTTAACAAGGCTCGACGACGTTGAGGTGTGGAATGCTCGACGACGTTGATCTGCTCGTGTGCGGGGCCGGGCCGGTCGGGTGCGTGGTCGCCGAGCGCGCCGCGAGCGTACTCGGGTGGAAGGTGCTCGTCATCGACCGGCGGCCTCACATCGCCGGTAACTGCCACGACTCGCCCGCGACGAACGGCGTTCTGGTCCACAACTACGGCCCGCACTACTTTCGCACCGACGACGAAAACCTGCTGCGGTACCTGTCGCGGTTCGCCGAGTTCGCGCCGGCGAAGTACGAAGTGCGGTCGCTGGTGCGCGACCAACTGTACCCCTTCCCGATCAACCTCGGCACCCTCGAACAGTTTTTCGGCCGGAAGCTCGATGCGGACTCCGCTGAGCAACTCCTCGCGGAGCGCCGTGTGCCGATCGCCGACCCCACGAACTCAGAAGAGTACGTGCTCAGCCGAGTGGGGCGCGAGCTGTACGAAGTGTTTTACCTCCACTACACGCGGAAGCAGTGGGGCGTTCACCCGCGCGACCTCGACCCGCAGGTGTGCGGTCGGGTGCCGGTGCGCCTGAACCGGGATGGGCGGTACGTGGGGCACAAGTTCCAGGTGATGCCGGCCGGCGGGTTCACGAAGTTGTTCGCGCGGATGCTGAAGCACCCGAAGATTCGCACGCTTCTGAACTGCGATTTCAGCGAGGTGCGCCATCTGATCCATCCGCGCCGGGCAACGGTCTATTGCGGGCCGGTGGACGCGTACTTCGATAACAGGCTCGGGAAACTGCCGTACCGGTCGTTGAAGTTCGAGTTCGTGCCGCACGCGGTCGCCTGGCGCCAGCCGTGCGTGCAGATCAACTACCCTAACGACTTCACCTACACGCGCTCCGTCGAGATCAAACACGTGACCGGGCAGCGCCACGCCGAGACGGTGGTGAGCTACGAGACGCCGTGCGCCGAAGGCGAGCCGTTCTACCCGATCCCGCAACCTGCAAGTGCGGAACTGTACGCCCGCTATCGTGCTCTCGCCGAGGCAGAAACGGCGCGCAACCGCGTGTACTTTTGCGGCCGGCTGGCGCAGTACCGGTATTTCAACACCGATGAAGTGATTCAGGAGGCGCTCGCGTGCTTTCAGACGATCCGCCGGAGCGCCGGAGCGCCTGCCTCGTTGTCCACAGCGGCTTGATCCGTCAACACCCCGCTCAGCGCGAACTGACACGGGCGGGTTGGGACGTGGACGTTTTCGCAGCCGATACGGTGGGAGATCTTCCGCGAGACGCGCAGGTCCGTGAGCATCACGGAAACGGCCCGGCCGAACTCTCGGACCGGGTTCGGTATTGGCTCGAAGCCCGGCACCGTGAGCGGCGGTACGGGCTGATCGCGTTCGTGGGTCAGGGCGGTCTGGGTTTTCGATCGGTCCAGGCGAAGCGGGCCGGACTGGCGTTCGGAGATGTGCCGATCGCCGTGATCCTCGACGGCAACAGCCAGCGTGACCGGGAGGCCGGTCAGCGGTGGCCGTCAGGCTTTGTCGATGTAGAAACGGATTACATTGAACGGTACCAGTTCGAGAACGCCGACGAGCAACATACCCCGGATGCCGAGCTGGTCGAGTTCGTAAAGCGGAATCACTGGGCGATGCGCAATGGTGCGACGAACACCTCGCCGTTGCCCGCCCCCAATTCAGGAGCGTCACAAGAGGCCTCGCCGCTTGTGACGCTCGCCATCGCTCACTACAACTTGGGCGCATATTTCCCCGATACGCTCGCAACGCTGGCCGCTCAGACCTACCCGAACCTCGAGGTCATCGCGATCGACGACGGCTCCACGGATGCCGCATCGATTGAAACGTTTGAGGCGATGCGGGCAAAGTACCCGCGGTTCACCTTCCTGCGCCAGTCGAACGCGGGCATCGGCGCTACCCGTAACCGGTGCCTGGAACTCGCCCGGGGCGAGTTCTTTATTCCCGTGGACGCGGACAACCTCGCGACGCCCGAGATGGTGGCGACGTTCGTGCGCGCCATGCAGCGGAACCCCGAACTTGCTGCGATGTCGTCCTACTTCCTGGCGTTCGACGTACCGGCGCCGGACTTCGTTCCCGAACAGTTTCTGTACGCCCTTCGACCAACAGGCGGGCCGCACGCGCTCGCCAGCATTCGCAACGTGTACGGCGATGCGAACGCCATTTTCCGCACGCCTGCGCTTCGTGCCGTTGATGGGTACGAGACCGACCGCGGCACCTCATGCGAGGACTGGGAAGCGTTCGTGAAGCTGGTCCACGCCGGTCACCGGCTCGGTGTGGTGCCCGCGCACCTGTTCTACTACCGGCACCGGCCGGGCGGGTTCTCGCGGAGCACGAACTGGTTCGCGAACCATCAGAGGGTACTGCGCCAGTTCGCCCATGCCGGCAATCTGCCGCCGGCGGATGCGCTCGCGGCCTGGACGACACTACTCGGGTTCTATCAAGAACTGGAGCGACGAGAGCAGGCGGTACCGCCGCGACGGCATCGCGCGGCTGATTGGGTGCGCTCGTTGCTGCGGAAGCCGTTCGAGTGGCTGAAGCGGTCGTGAGGAGGACACGGGGCTCCCGCCCTGTGCTCCATCCGGCGACCCCTCCGGGGTGCAAAGACAACCGACACGCCGTTGTGCCTGTATTCCGCCCCGGAGGGCCGCCGGGCGTAGCACAGGGCAGGAGCCCTGTGCCGCGGGGGCGGGACCGTTACCGTTTCGCGAGCTGAAGCAACTCGGCCGGTGTGGTCTGCGCCTCGTCCGGGGGGAGGAGCGTCGGTTCCACGTCCAAGGCGCCCGAGAGCAGGTCGCGTTCGAGCGTGATGGCCGTCATGCGTCGGAGTTCTTCGACCGATTGCGCGCCGAAGCGGCGCTCGACCATCGCGAGGTAGCCCGGGTCGGTGTAGTACTCGGTGAAGGCGTCGTCGCGGAACTTCAGCACCTCGCGCGCCGGCAGGTACCGCGTGGGCAGCGGCAGGCTGTCGCGCGAGTGCTGCGAGTAGCCGGTCCAGCGCCGGGGTAGAGGGATGCCCTTCTGGGTCGCCGTCGCGTACAGCGGCGAGCCGGGGTAAGCCATCGCGGAGTAGAAGTTCGCGAACTCGCACTTCAGGTCGAGCGCCAGATCGAACGTCGCCCGCATCGTGGCGTGGTCGTCCTCGGGCAGCCCGAAGATGTAGTTCCCGATCACGCTGATGCCCGCCGACTGGATCTCGCGCACCACCGAATAGACCTGCTCCTGGGAGAACGCTTTGTCCACGTCGGTGCGGACGCGGTCGGCCCCGGCCTCGATCCCGACCGCGAGCCAGTTGAACCCGGCCGCCTTGAGCTTCGGCAGCATCCCGTCCTTGATGGTGTCCACCCGGGTGTAGGCCCAGATGTTCAGGTCGTAGCCCCGGGCGATGATGCCGTCGCAGATGCCGACGACGTGTCGCTTGTTGAGCACGAACATCTCGTCCGCGATCTTGATGTTCCGCACGCCGTACGTGTTCACCAGCGTGTCGATCTGCCCGAGGACGTGATCGACGCTCCAAAACCGGTAGCTGTTCGGCGGTTGCTTTTGTCCGAGCGGGGCCACCTCACCGTTCTTGAACGGCGCCTGAATGCAGCAGAACGAGCACTGGTAGGGGCAGCCGAGGGTGGTGTAGACGGCGGCGTAAGGCTGGCGCTCGTGCCCGCCGAGGCAGTGCCAGTTGTGCGCCCGGTACCGCGGCATCGGGAGCAGGTCCCAGGCGATCCCGGGCAACTCGGTGTCGAGCTTCGCCAGCAGCGGTGCCGCCGGCCCGCGCTGGACGCGTCCGTTGTCGCGGAAGTACAGGCCGGGCACGGCGCTCACGTCCGGCACCGCCGATTTCAGTGCTTCGACCAGGCCGGCGAGCGTGTGGACCCCTTCGCCCGCGGCGACGAAATCGGCTTCTTCCTCGCGGAGCGTGCGCTCCGGCAGCGCCGCGACGTGTCCGCCGAGCAGCAGAACCGGCTGTTCGGGGCACGCCACCTTTACGGCGGAGCACGCGCGGCTGACCGCGGTCATGATCTGCGTCGAGGCCGATGGCTGGTGCCCGTAGGCCACGACCGCTGTTAGCACCGGGCGCAGGTACGCCACTCGGTCGGCAACTTCGGAGGGCGAAAGGCACTCGGCCTCGGCATCAATGATTTCGACCGACAGCCCCTTTTGGCGACAGAAGTTCGCCATCAGGCCGGCCCACACCGGGTTTTCCACCGCCGCGAGTTCCGTGCCCAGCGACTGGTACACCTGCGTGCGGCTGCTCGGGTTGATCAGAACGAGGTCGAGTCGTGGCGCCATGTTGAGTGTCCGTCGATGGGGCACGGCCGGGCGTAGCACTCACGCCCGGCGCGGTGAACGCCTGCCCCGCCGGGCAGGCGGGGGTTACTTCAGACCGTTCAAGAGGTCGCACAGTTTGAGAATGCTGTCGGCGTCGAGGGTCGGGTAGTTGCCGATGTAGAACCCGTAGAAGTGGACGTGGTCCGCGATCGGGCACTGCTTCCAGGCGTCGTCACCCAGGAGCCGGCGCAGGTACGGCTGGCGCAACTGGTTCCCGCCGCCCGCGGTGCCGCGGCGGAACTCCACGTTCGCGCCCCGCAGGGCCGCGACCACGCGCTCGTAAAGACCCTGGTTCGGCTCCTTCAACACGAGAGTGAACGCGTAGTTGCTGCTCCCCTCGGTGTCGAAGTCCGTGCGGTATAGGTCCGGGTCCAGGTTCCGCAGGAACAGCATGAAGTTCGCCGTGCGCTTCTCGTTGTTCGCGTCCAGGCGCGGGAGCTGCGAACGGCCGATGACGGCGTTCACCTCGGTGCTGCGCACGTTGTACGCCGGGAACGCGAAGATGAAGTCCGGGTTCAGGTCCGGGTTCTCTTCGAAGTAGCCGGCCTTGCGGCCGTCGCCGGCGAGCTCGCGCACCATCCCGTGTCCGCGCATCATCCGGACGGCTTCGTACAGGTCCTCGTCGTCCGTACACACCATCCCGCCCTCAATGGTGCTGAGGTGGTGCGCGTAATAGAAGGAGAAGTTCGACGCCCAGCCGAAGCTGCCGAGCTTCTGGTTCCGGAAGGTCGCGCCGTGCGACTCGCACACGTCTTCGATCAGCGGGATGCGGCGCGCCTTGAGTTCTGTGAGGAGCTTATCCGTGAGCCCGTTGTACCCCAGGACGTGCGTGAGGAACACGGCCCGGGTTTGGGGCGTGATCTTCGACAGGATCTGCTCCGTGTCCATGCTGAGCGTGCGCGGGTTGATGTCCGCGAACACCGGCGTGAACCCGCAGTGGAGCACCGCGGAGATGTCCGACACCCAGGTGATCGCGGGGACGATCACCTCGCCGCCGGCGCCGTGCAACTCTTTCAGCGCGGCGATCGTGACGAGGTTCGCGCTCGAGCCCGAGTTCACGAACACGCTGTGCTTCACGCCGAGCCACTGGGACCACTCGGCCTCGAACGCGCGGACGTTCTTTGACTGCGTCAGGATCGGGTCTTCCTGCTGCAGCAGTTCGATGACCGCGTTGAGGTCTTCGCGGGCGATGTTGTTCTTCATCAGCGGCCAGTTCAGTTTGGCCGCGGGCTTCGTGCTCGGCATGTGCGTCTTCCGTGGTGTACTGCCGTGTGTGGTCGCGCCGGAGCGCGGGCTTTTGGCCCGCTTCCGCTGTGCGCGACGATGACGTTGTCCGTGTTACCGGCGCCCGGGCAAAAGCGGGCCGGAGGCCCGCGCTCCGGCAAGATCAGAACGGGCCTTTGAACTCGATGCTCCGCAGGTCCGCGCGCTCGGCCGGGATCCACCCGCAAGCGCGACCCTCAACCAGGTCGCGGGCCGCCGCCGCGATCTTCTGGGCGTTCGGGTAGAACGCGTCTTCCAGCACCGGGGTTGTGGGGCACGTGGTCGGCGCGAAGCCCATCCGCTTGAACCGGAACGCGCATTCGCCCTGGAGCTTCTCCGCTACGCGCGACACGATTTCGGCCGCGGCGCCGCAGTTGGTCCACGCGGTATCAACCACCAGAAGCCGGCCTGTCTTCCGCACCGATTCCGCGATGGTGTCGGTGTCCAGCGGGTTGAGCCAGATCGGGTCGATCACTTCGGCCTTCACGCCAACGTCTTCCAAGTACTTCGCGGCCCGGAGCGCCTCGACCTGCATGTACGAGATGCCCACCACGGTCACGTCGTCCCCCGCAACCGCGACGCGCGCCTTGCCGGGCTCGACCGTGTACGCTTCCGCCGGGACCGGCCCCTTTTGGAAGTGAAGCAGCCGGTGCTCGACGTATAGCACGGGGTCGTCGTCGCGGACCGCGGCGGCCAGCGTGCCCTTCGCGTCGTAGGGCGTCGAAGGCGCGACCACCTTGATGCCCGGCACGTGCATGAAGAACGAGTGCAAGCCCTGCGAGTGCTGCGCGCCCTGGCCCCAGCTCTTGCCGATCATCGCCCGCGCGACCATCGGCACATTCACACGCCCGCCGTACATGTACCGGCTCTTGGCCGCCACGTTCAGCAACTGGTTCACCGCGAGCAGCAGAAAATCCATGCGGATGTGGACGTGGATCGGGCGCAGTCCGGCGAGGGCCATGCCGATCGCCGCGCCGGTCATCGCGTCCTCGGACAGCGGCGTGCCGAACACCCGCTCCGCGCCGAACTGCTCCGGCAGCCCCAGCGTGGTGCCCTGGATCGCCTTGGGGTCGTCCACGTCGAGCCCGAACAGCACGACATTCGGGTCGCGCGCCATTTCCAGTTCGGTGGCCTCGCGCACGGCCTCGACGAAGGACTTCGTTCGCTCGGTCGCGACTTTGGGGGCGACACGCGGCGCCGTCTTAGCGCCCGCAAGCGGCAAACTCATTGCTGTCCTCCGTGAAGATGTCGGTCATGAGTTCGGACGGGTGCGGGAGAGGGCTGCTCTCGGCGAACTCGAACGCCGCGGCCACCTCTCGCTCCACCGCGGCCTCGATCTTGGTGCGGACGTCCGTCGGCAGTTGCCGCGCCAGCGTGCTCACCGGGTCGCTCTCGTACCAGGGCTCGCACTCGGCTTGGGTCCGGTACCCGAGCTTGAAGTCCTGCCCCGGGCCGACGTGCTCGCGCCAGCGGTAAGTGGTGGCTTCGAGGAACTGCGGCCCGGCACCGGCCCGCAGTTGTGCGACCAGGTCCGCGGCCTTGTCGCGGAGGGTGAGGACGTCGTTGCCGTCGAGCCGCTCGGCCGGCATCCCGTAGGCGCGGGCGCGGGCGCAGATGTCCGGCAGACCCTGGCGCTTCGATTGCGCGGTGTGGATCGCGTACCCGTTGTTCTCGCACACGAACAGCACGGGCAGCTTCTTCAGCACCGCGAAGTTGAGCGTTTCGGCGAACACGCCCTCTTCCGTGGCGCCGTCGCCGAAGAAGCACACCACCACCGCGTCGGAGCGTCGCACTTTCAGCGCGTAAGCGTAGCCGGCGGCGTTGGCGATCGTCGTGCCCACCACCGCCGACGTGCCCATCACCCCGCACTCGGTGTCGATGAGGTGCATCGACCCGCCCTTGCCCCGGGTGCAGCCCGTGACCTTCCCGTACAACTCGGCCACCATCGCGCTCATGTCCCCGCCCTTGGCGAGGTACATGGCGTGCCCGCGGTAGGTGCCGAACACGACATCGTCGGGGCGCAGCACGTCGCACACGCCGACCGACACTGCCTCCTGCCCGATTGACAGGTGGACCGGACTCTTGATCTTGTCGGTCGCGTACACCCGCGCGATCTCTTCCTCGACGCGGCGAATGCGGTACAGCGACCTATACAGCCCGGCGTGCATGCGTGCGGCCCTCCGTGGCGCGGTGGTGCAGGAACCAGTGGTACGTCTCGTTCAGTGCGGCGCGGAAGTCCGACTCCGGCCGCCAGCCCATGTCCAGCAGCGGTGCCGAATCCAGCGCCTTCAGCGGGGCGCCGTCCGGCTTGGTCGTGTCGAAGACCAACCGGCCCTTGAAGCCCACAACTTCCGCGACCGCGTGGGCCACGTCGGCAATGCTCAGGTCGGTGCCGCCGCCGAGGTTGATCGGGGCCTCGCCCTCGTAGTTGCGGGCCACGAAGAGGCACGCGCGGGCTAGGTCGCGCGAGTACACGAACTCCCGGCGCGGGGCGCCGGTGCCCCACACCACGAGTTCCGCATCGCCACGCGACTTGGCGTCGTGAGCGCGGCGGAGCAGGGCGGGGATCACGTGCCCGCCCTCGGGCGTGAAGTCGTCGTGCGGGCCGAACGCGTTCGCCGGGAAGCCCGTGACGAATCGGCACCCGTACTCGCGCCGGTACGCGTCGCACAGCTTCCACCCGGCGAACTTTGCGGTCGAGTACGCCTCGCTGGTCGGTTCCATCGGGCCGGTGCCGAGCGACTCGACTTTCAGCGGCTGAGCGGCGTGCTTGGGGTACGCGCACGAACTCGCAAGGTACAGTAGCTTCGCCATTCCGTGCCGGTGCGCGGCCGCCAGCACGTTGAGCGTCGTGAGCAGGTTGTCGCGCATCAGCTCGACCGGTGCGGCGCGGTTCAGCCCGATCCCGCCTGACCGCCCGGCGCACAGGAAGACGCATTCGGGGCGTTCCTGTGCGAAGAAGGCGTCGGTTGCCGCTGCGTCGGTCAGGTCCGGTTCGGTCGTGCCGACGCCGACGAGGCTCTCAAACCCTTCGGTGCGCAGGAGGGTGGTGAGCGCGTGACCGTACAGCGTATTCCCGCCGGCCACGAAAACGCGCGTGTGCGGGGTCATACGGCCTCCGTCGGGTGGAGGGCCGGGCGGGGCAGCTCCTTGAACGTGCGGCGGCGTGACCCGCGGGCGCGGTCGACGGCCTCGTAGTCGGTTCCCGGCTCGTAGAAGATGATCTGGCTGCCGCCGTTCTCGAATTCGAACGGAACGTGAATGCAGCCGTCCAGTGCTTCCAGAACGTCGTTTCGCCTCTCGGGCGGGACGAACAGGAGCAGGAACCCGCCGCCGCCGGCGCCGGTGAGCTTCCCGCCGATCGCGCCGGCTTCAAGGGCGGTGTGGTAGAGGGCGTCCACCTCGGGGTTCGACACCGCGGCGCTCAGGCTTCGCTTTGCGAGCCACGCTTCGTGGAGCAGCTCACCGAACGCGACGAGGTTCACCCCGCCGGTCAGGATCTCGATCGCCTCATCCACCATTTCCTTCATGATGCGGAGCTGCCGGCGCCGGGTTTCGAGCCCGGGAACGTAGCTCTGCGCCACGTCCGCCGCGGTCCGCACGATGCCCGTGTACACGAGCATCAGGTGCGACTTTAACTCGGCGATGCGCCCCGCCGGGAGCACCAGCGGCGAGACCTCGATTTCGCCGTCGCTGTGGAACTTGACGTGCTTGAAGCCGCCGTGCGCCGCGACCGTCTGGTCCTGCGAGCCGACCGTTTCGCCCAGAACGTTCTGTTCTAGGTGGATCGCCTCTTTCGCGAGCTGGTGCTTCGTGGGCATCTCGCCCTTGAGTGCGTGCAGGGCGTGGAGCAGGCCCACCGTGAACGCGGAACTCGACCCCATCCCGCTGCGCGCCGGCAGGTCGCCGTCGTGATGGATCTCCACGCCGCGGTCGATGTTCAGGTGCTGGAGCGCCGCCCGGACCACCGGGTGCTCGACCTCGTCGGCCGTCAGACACGTCTCGATCTGTCGGTACACGACCCGGATGCGGTGCTCAAAGAACGGCGGCAGGTACCGGCAGGTGAGGTAACAGTATTTGTCGATGCCGGTGGCGAGGACGGTGCCGCCGTGCTGCCGGTACCACGCGGGGTAGTCGGTGCCGCCGCCGAAGAACGAGATGCGATAAGGGGTCCGGCAGATGATCATTCCGTGATCCTTCGCAGCGCCCCTCGATCCGTGAGGGGCCGTCGTCCCGGTAACCTGCGCCAGTCGTGACAGTGTTGACGGGGGTAGAGGTTCCCACAACGGCCCTGCCGGTGTCAAGCCCAGCGCGCGGGGGAAAATTGGCTGGGCGCAAATAGTCTCGTAAGTCCAGCTTGGGATAGAATGACGCCGGATGTATCCCTTGAGGAGCGATTATGCCGTGTGTCACGCAGAAGCTGTTGGTCGTGCTGTCGGTTCTCTGTTCGTCTGCACCGGTAGGGGCTGATGGTGCCGAGAGCAAGGCGGTCGCGTTCGTTGAAAAACTCGGAGGTAAAATCACGCGGAATTCGGACGGATCGGTAATAGAACTCTGGTTGGAGGGGACGAAGATTGCCGACGCCGACCTGAAGGAACTGGCCGCTTTTAAGCATCTCGCCGTCCTTTCCCTGTGCGACACGCAGGTGTCCGATGCGGGCCTCAAAGAACTAACCTCATCAAAGGGCCTTACAGAGCTTCTCCTCAGCCGCACTAAAGTGACAGACGCTGGACTGAAGGATGTTGCGAAGCTCACACGCCTTGAAAAGCTCGCCCTCGACGAGACCGCTGTGACGGACGCGGGCATCGGAGAACTCGTGCCTTTGAAGCGCCTCTCGGAACTATGGTTGATGGGCACAAAAATCACTGACGCCGCATTCAAGAACGTGGCCAAGTTAAAGGGGCTGACGACTCTCCGCTTGGATGGGGCCAAGATCACTGGCGTCGGTTTGAAGCAGGTCGCGGCCATTGACGGCTTTCACAGCCTTTATTTGAGTGGGACAGATATCTCCGAGGCTGGTCTCAAGGACATTGCGGCGTTCAAGTCGCTGAGGGTTCTTCAATTGTCGGAATGCAAAATCACGGACGGCGGTTTAAAAGAGCTCGCCGCGCTTGATAAGCTCAGGACGCTTCATCTCGAGAAAACACAGGTGACAGATGCGGGCGTAAAAAGCCTCGCCTCGCTGAAGAAGTTGAAAGTGTTGCATCTGACGTCCACGCAGGTGACGGACGTGGGCGTTAAAACTATTCGCAACGCATTGCCGAAATGCCTTGTGTTCAAGTAGAAATATGGACGAACACGATCTGTAAATGACCGGACGATCCGTAATAACTGCAATATCACGGCTGACCGGTCTAGCACCGGTCAGCCGTGTTCGAGCTTACACCTTTACCGCTTCAACTCCAGGTCGTAGGTCTGGTGGCCGCCGTCAAACGTGAACGCCAGTTCGTTGTCCGGTTTGGCGTACTTCGCGGGCACGGCCACGGTTCCCGGTGGCGGCGGCGGGGCTTGAACCCCGGCCGGGGGCGGCGGGACCAGGGCTGTTACCCGGAACCGCAACGCACCTCGTGGCGGTTTCGTTAGCGCGTACTCCCCGTTCGAACCGGTCAGGGCACTCGCCTCGGTCCGATCGGGTCCGATCGCCACGACCGTTACGTCCTTCGCCGGTTGGCCGCCGATTGTGACCCGGCCGGTGAGCTGGTCCACGTCTCCAGTGGACGACCCGCACCCGCCCACCAGTCCGGCACCGATCGCCAGAGCCAGCGCTCGAAAAAGCTGCGTCACGCGCGTTCTCCGGTTAGTTCCAGTCGGCCGGCAGGACCAGGCTGTCGTCCGGCATCACCGCCGTCCAGAAGGTCAGGATGTTGGTGCTGCGGTTCACCCCGCGGACGCTTCCGTCGGCCATGCCGAGCTGCACGGTCGCCGGGTGCGACGAGTTCGCCCCCCACCGCGTGCCCTTGGTCCCGGTTACCCCCGGCTGGATGCTCTGGTCGTTGTACCACCAGTTCGTGGTGGCCCAGTACGACGGGTAGGTGGTCTGGTACATCGCGAACGCGGCCGTGTAGTACTTGTCCTGGCTGTTCCAGCCGTACGGCATGTCCCGGCTGCACGTGTACGGCGTGCCCTCGGTCAGCACCTTCCGCTCGGCGAACGCGACCGTGTTCGACGTGCCGTCCGGGACGTTCCCGATCGAGTAGCGGGGCTGGTCCACGTTGGTGACATCGAACCACGCTTTGGCGGCCAGCAGTTGGGAGTTCACCGCGTACGAGCTGCCCGCCCAGCCGTTCGGCCCGACGCCGGTTCCGGCGGTGTCGTCGGCGGGGCACAGGAACGTCTTGACCACGACCCCCTTGTTCACGGCCACGTCCCCGGCCGTCGTGTGCGCGCGGTACAGGTTCTCTTGTTCGACATATGGCAGCAGCGCGACCATCGCGCTCGCCTTATTCGTTCCGCCCGAGGTCAGCGTGATCCGGAGCGGCGGCAGCTTGTTGTCGGTGGTGCCGCTGGCGTAGTTGTGGAGGGCCAGCGACAGTTGCTTCAGGTTGTTCGAGCAGGTGGTGCGGGCGGCGGCCTCGCGGACCTTCTGAACGGCCGGCAGCAGCAGCCCGATGAGAATGGCGATGATGGCGATGACGACGAGCAGCTCGATCAGCGTGAAGCCGCGCCGCGGCCGTGTGCGTACCCCGACCATGAACACTCCTTTGGGTGGGTGTCGGATGTGGGCGAGTTCGGATGTGGAGAGGAATGAATGGAGGGCCGGTCTGCCCTCGAATGAGAGCTTCGTGTGAAGCCGGCCGGATTGGACACCGCGCGGAACTTTTTCTGCGATTTCACCGAGCCGCGGCGTGGCGGCGGAGGAAGTCGGCGGTGGTAAGACGGTTGATCGATTCGAGTTGCGGCATCCGCGCCAGTATGGCTGCGTCACCGCGGGTCGGTCGGAAATCGCAGATCAGTTCCCGCACCTTCGATCCGGCGAGCGGTTCGAGTGTGTCGATCGGACAGCCGTCGCAGCGGAACAGCCGGACCTTGGCAAGCGTCCGCACCGGCGACACGTCTCGCACCCGGCAGTTGTTCACCGCCAGAATGCTGATCGGCATTCCTTCAAGCGGCGACAGGTCCGCGACGGCGGTGTCACCGGCTTGCATCACCGTGAGTTGCATCCCGCGGGTCGCTGACAGGTCGGTCAGTGCGGGGTTCTGCCAGATGTTCAAGACGGTGAGCGGTAGGCCGCGAACCGGGGACAGATCCGCCAACCGCCCCAGCCCGGGGGCGCTACCGGTGACGTAGAGGGATTTGAGGCCGGTCAGCGCCCGGAGCGGGCGGATGTCCGACACGTCGTCCGTTTTGATTGCGAATTCCGTCACCATTCCGTTCTCGAACCCGAGCTTGGCCACCTGCCCGTCGTACCCCGGGTTGAACTCGCAGAGTTTGTCGATCACCGCGCCCGGTTGGCGATCGACCGGCAGCGCGGTGACGGCGGCGACCCACTCGTCGTCCGGCGGGCCGGGGCGGGTGAGCGGTCCCGACTCCACCTGCCCACCGGGCTGACGGAACTTGTTACCCGCCAGCCACATGCCGGCGAGGAGTACCCCGAAGGCGGCCAGCCCGACGACCAGCGCGACGCGACGCAACGGGCGGCGTGCGGGAAGGCCACGCCCGCCCGTGCCCGCCTCCTCCGTGGTCAGCGCGAGGAGTTCGGCGGCGACCTGTCGGGCGGTGGTCGGGCGGTCGGCGGGCGCGGGCGACAGGAGCCTGCCGATCAGATCGGCGAGAGCCGGCGGCACGTCCGGGGCGAGGCGCTCGACCGGTTCTGGTGTTGCGTAGCTGCGCTCGTCCGATTCGGTGCGCGCGAACGGCAACCGGCCGACCACGAGTTCGTACAGCACCACCCCGAGGCTGAACAGGTCGGCGCGGTGATCGACTTCTTGCCCGGCCGCTTGCTCCGGTGGCATGTAGGCCGGCGTGCCGAACGCCGCCGACGCGCGGTCCCCGATCCCGGCCGGCTGGGCCAGTCCGAAGTCGAGCACTTTGACCCGGGCGACGGCCGGCAGCGGCGGCCGGGCGTCCGGCGGCAGGTCGGCCCACCCGGCCGGCTCCTCGAGCCACAGGTTGCCCGGTTTGATGTCGCGGTGAACGACCCCGCGGGCGTGGGCCGCGGCCAACCCCTCGGCCGCTTGGCGGCCGAGCCGGGCCGCCCATCCGGCCGGGATCCGCTCGCCGCGCCGCAACCAGTCCGCCAAGCTCTCACCTTCAAGCAGTTCCATCGCCAGGAACGGCACCGGGGTGCCGTCCGGGCCGACCGCCTCGCCGACCTGAAAAACGGTCACCACGTTGTCGTGCTTGAGCGCCGCGACCGCCCGGGCTTCTCGGAGGAACCCGTCCCGGGCGCGGGAGTGGCGGGCGAGCCGCGGGCGGAGGATCTTTACCGCCACCGGCCGGCGCAGCGCCTCGTCCTCGGCCAAGTACACCAGCCCCATCCCCCCGCCGCCGAGCAACCGGACCACGCGGTACCCGCTCATACGCCCGAGGTCCTCTGGGGCGTGCGGCGGATCGAACGGCGGGCACTCGCCCACGGACCCGGGGGCCGAGGGGTGAAGGTCGAAACCGGCCGGGGTGAACTGGCTGGCCATCTCCTCGATCCGGGCCACCATTGCCCCGACCCGCGGGTCGGCGACGGGGTCCGAGGGGCCGTTAACCGGACCGTCGTCGCCGCGGAGGGCGTCCGTCAGCCGTGTGTCCACAGTCAACCCGTCGATCGTCCGCTGACAGCGGGCGCACCGTTCGACGTGCCGCTCCACGGCGTCGGACCGGGCGTCGTCGAGCCGGCCGCGCAGGAAGGCCTCGAAGTCGGCGGCCGGCGGGCACGGGTCGGTCGGGGTCATAACAGGTCGCCGGGTGAATCGGTCATCAGGTCGGCCAGTTCCTTTTGGAGGTGGGCGGTCACCCGCAGCTTGGCTTTGTAGACCGCCGCCACGGTGACCCCTTCCTCGGCCGCCACCTCGGTCACGGGCCGGCCGTCAACAACGTGCTTCCAGAACGACCGCCAAGTGGTCTCATGGAAATTTCCGCGAAGGGTCGGAACCACGTGCCGGATCAGGTGCGCGCGAAACTCGGCCTCTTCCAGTCCGATGTCAGCGCTGGCCGCCGGCAGTTCGGACGGGTCGCGGCCGGGGTCGATCGGGAGGCTCGCCTTCCGTTTGCGGTCCGCCCACCGCCGGCGGGTGATCGTCCACAGCCAGCCGCGGAACCGCTGCTGCCCGTCGTAGTCGAACCGGGGGATTTGCTGGACGAGAACGGCGAACACGTCCTGCACCAAGTCGACCGCGTCGTCGTGCGCGAGCGCCATCCGTCTGGCCCATCCGTAGAGGAGGGGCGAGTACGTCCGGACGAACCGCGCCCAGGCGTCTCCGTCCCCGGTCTGGCGGAGCCGGGCCAGTAGGGTTACGGACGTGGTGTGCATGACGCTCCCTCAACCCGGTCGCCACATCAGAACGCGACAGACCCGGAGTTACCGGTTGTGTGGACGCGAGTTCCGCGCCTGGGAGGGTTCGGCGGCGCGATCGGATAATTTCCACCCGCTAGGCTAACAGATCGGGTGGGGCGTGGCTACCCGCCATTGTAGGCCCTCCGACCGTGGCGGGTGAGGGGCGCGCCGCACCGCTTTTACCATGAAGTCATTCGTTAACACTCCCGGGTCGCCTCAAGCGAAACGTTGATTCGCGCCCTGAGCCGAAGCAACCCGCATATTGGGCATGTTCGACCACCTTTTCTCCGCGCGGCCCTCGGACGTTTGCATCACGGCACGCCGCCCGGCACCCGTACTGAGGCGCTGCGGCACGTGATTCGTGGTAGCGATGTGCCAGCGAACCGCCAGTCCGACGCCCGCGTGAGCCCCAGCGGATGTCCCGTTGTTGACCCGTCGGTGCCCCCGGCCCGTGGGTTGCAGGGGAGAGGCCGTCGTTTGGCACGTGTGTTCGCATGCGCCTCGCCCCCGGCCCCTCCTTGAAGGGAAGGCAACCTACCCCCCGGCCCCCTCCCTGAAGGGAGGGGGTGGCGCCTGGAGCGCTGGTCCCGGCGCTAAAGGAGCGCGCGACGCTTCGAGTTCGCCCGTGTTTTCCTCCCCTCCCTATGAGAGGGGCTGGGGATGGGGCCTCGCTTCGCGTGTGTGGGCCGCACCGGGACCAGCACTCCAGGCGCCACCCCCTCCCTTCAGGGAGGGGGCCGGGGGGTAGGTTGTCTACCCTTCAAGACTCCCTGCCCGGTGCGGGTCATTTTGTTGGAGACGACGAGCCACCACATTACAGATGGCACGGACGGAGTTGCACGCGGTCGCGCCGTCTGCATCTGCGGTTACCGATTCGACCGGATTGACCATCAGGCGTCAGGCGCTGAAGAAACGGGTGCGCCAGTCGTCCGGGAGGTGGTCCTCGACGTAGGGCCAGAGCCCGAGTTCGTGCAGTTCGGCTTCCACCCCGTCCGCGGTCGGCGGGATCACCCCGCGGGCGGCCTCGGTAAGGATCAACTCGGCCATCAGACACCGCGCCCGGCTCACCTGTTTCCGGAACGCCTCCGCCCCGACCGTGTGCCCGGTGCGCTGGGTCGCGATCGCGGCCAGGCGCGGCGACGGCTCGTGCGGGAACTCGGTAAACACCTTGAGGGCGGTATAGCAGATGTTCCCCGGGGTGCGGCGCTCGTGCCCCTCCAGCGACCGCCAAACCCGGTCCAACAGGCAGCGCTGCCACTCGCTCAGGAGGGCGCGATCTGCCGCGCTACCGGCGCTGTGCGGGTCGGCGACCTCACCCAAGTCTGCCGCCGCCGGCTGGCGGCCGGTTCTGCGGAGGTGGGTGACCGCCGCGTTCCGGGCCGCCGCCTTCAGGTAGTCCCGGAACCGGCCCTTCCCGGGCCACTTCGCGACGCCCCCGCGCCGCAGCAGCGCGAGCACCAACTCCTGCATCACTTCGTCGGTCGCCCCCGGGTCTTGCAGGATGGCCCGGAGGTAACCGCCGACGGCCCGGCCGTACCGGACGAAGAACTTCTCGGCGTCGCCGAGTGTGGCGACGTGCGTTGAGATCTGATCGAGCCGCAACCCGGTGACCTGCTCGTTTGGTTCGGACACGTCGCTTCTCCGTCGGCGGGGCGAGTCGGCCGCCGGTACTCTCTCCGCGGGGGGGGGGCACGAGTAACAAAACAATATCAGAAAGACTAATCCCGATGTTGGCCCCGGTCAACGTGCGCCCGAACCGTTCGCGGGCTTTCGCGGCGGGCCGGGCGGAGCGGCCTCGGCCAAGCTGTTGTTCTCGTCGGCCGCTGGCACGCCCGCCTACCCCGCGTCCACCTCGAACACGTTGATCGCCCTCGCTTCGGGCACCGTGACCAGCACCGCCCCGTCCCGGCTCAGCGCGAACGGCGCGGCGCTGGCCTGTGCTTGTATCGGCGCGCGCACCAGTACCGCGCCGGTTCGGAGGTCGATCACGTCCACGCCGTCGAGCCTCCGGGCCACGGCCGCGCGGCGGCCGTCGGCCGAGAGCTGCACCGGTGAGGTGAGCCGGTAGTCGGCGCCGAACCGGTGGACGGGCTTGCCGGTGCGCCCGTCCAGCACCATCGGCCCGCGGTTCGGGCCGGACGACCCGCTCCGAACGGTGAACCCCACCAGTGCGCCGTCCGCGGATATAGACGTCACCTGATACCGGGTGCTGTCGGCGTCGGGCGGGCCGGCCCATTCGCCGTCCGCGGCGCCGGACGGCAGCTTGTACCACCGGCACCGTCCGGTCCGTTCGGCCAACAGAACCCGGCGCCCGTCCGCGGTGAAGTGTGCCGTCCCGCCGGTCCAGTCGAGTTGGACCACCGGTTTGCCGGTCGCCAGATCGATCACCCGCATTGGGCCGGGTGCGTTCAGGTTCGCGTGGGTGAGGGCGATGTGCGTACCGGTCGGCGACAGTGCCGGGATGGGCCTCGGCGACCCGCTCTCGGGCGGCGGTGCGGGTACCGGCACCTTCTTGATTTCCCGCCCGGTGGCCGCTTCCAGAACGAGCACCTCGCCGGTCGCGGTGCGCGGCCGGATGCCGACCCGCCCGTCGGTCATCTCGTAGAACTCGCCGACCGCGCGGCCCGTGTCGATTTTGACCGCGGCCCCGGTGCGCAGTTTGAACGCATTCAGGCCGCCGACGGAACCGGCCACGAGCAGCAGGTCCGATTCCGCGTCCGCGTGCAGTCGGACCGCTTGGCCGGTGACCTGTGTGGTGCCGGTCCAGCGCGGCTTCGGTCCCGTGCCGACGGCCGGTGCGGGCGGGGCGTCGGCTGCGGCGGCCAAGTCGTACACCACTAGCGGGCCGCGCTTACGGCCGTCGAAATGGAGCAGCGCCCGGCCGTCCGGCGCCAGTTCGACGTTCGGCGCGCTGTCGGGACCGGTGGCGATCTCGACGCGGCCGACTTCCGCCCCGGTGGCCGTGTTCACGACGACCGAGGTGTGGCGCCCCGGCTTGTTCGCCGCCAGCCGCGCCCGTGTGCCGTCCGCGGACAGTTCGCCGATCCCGTAAGCCCCTTCAAATACGGTACCCAGCCCGCCGGTGGCCGCGTCGAGGGTGAACGCGCTGGGCCGCCCGGCCGCGAACCCGTTGCAGAGGACGACCCGGCCGTCTTGAGACAGCCGGGCGACAGACACGGCCGCTCCCGCCGGCGCCCCGGTCCCCCCGCCGTACACCCACTCGTTGTCCGGTTCACCCGACGGCAGCTTGTACCACCGCCCGCGGAGCCGCCGGTCGATCACCAGCACGCGCGACGAGTCCGGGCTGAACGCGAACCCGGTGTGCATCACGTCCCCGTACCACTCGGTCGAGACGACGGTTTTACCGGTCCGCGTGTCGAACACCTGTACCGGCCCCGGGATCTCGTCCGCGCGCTTGGTCTCCGGGTTGAAACGCACCCCGCCCAAACAACCGACCGCGACGAACCGCTCGCCCGGCGAGGGCCGGATCGTGCGGAAGGACGATGCGTACCCGGCGGGGAACTGGGGCAGATTGATCGTGCCGGTTTGGGCGCCGGTTTCCGCGCTGAGGACGCGGAGGACGTTGGTGCCCTCGTCGAACACGCCGACCCGGCCGCGCGCCAGCGGAACAAGGCTGTACGCGCGAAGGCCGCCGGTGGTCGGGATGGTTTGAACCTTGCCGGCCCGCGCGTCGATCAGCGCGAACAGTTTGCTCTTGTCGGTGTGAGCCGTTAGCGCCTGCCCGTCCCCGCTGAACCGGGCGAACTCCGGTTGGAAGTTGAGATCGACCTTGAGCCGCTCGCGCCCGGCGGTCGCCTCCGGGGGTGAGGGCGAGGCGCCGGCCGGGGCGAAGTCGTACCGCTGCGCGTACGATCGCCGCTCGCCCGGCACGTGTGCCCTTACAACAAAGCCGCGCCCGTCGGGCAGGATGGTGGGGAAGTACGTGGTTCCCGGGCGGGCGTCCAGCTCGGCGACCACCGCCGCCGTGTCGGTACGCAGCACCGACACGGTTGTTTTCCCCTGGGACAAACTGGTCACCACCAGGAGCGCGCCGTCGGCGGACAACGACGGGTGCGTGGTGACATGGGGCTGGGTGATCGACACGCGGACCCGCCCGGTCCGGCCGTCGATGATGTGGCCGTCGCCGGTGTGCCCGTGAAGTGACCCGGAGAAAACCAGCACGGACCCGTCGGCGGACACGGCCGACAGCCCGCTCCCTTGCCACGTGTCGGCCGCGACCGGCAGGTCGAACTGTCCGTCGGGCCGGCCGGACGGCAGCTTGAACCACCGGCACGCGCCGGTTTTCTCCACCAGGAGCACCCGGCTTCCGTCCGCGGTGAAGTGCGCTCGGACGGCCGGGCACGGGACGTTCAGGAGCACCCGCTCGTCGGCGGTGCGCATCAGTTTGAACGAGCCGACGTCGGGCGCCAGGGGCGGCACACACAGCGCGACGAACTGCGCGCCCGGCGAGACCTGCTCGAAGGTCATGCGCCGCGGCCCGGGGATGAACGGGAGTTCGGTCGCTTGCCCGGTGCGGGCATCGACGAGCGGGATCGGTGCCAGTGAGTGCTGGGCCGTAACCGCGAACCGCTCGTCGTTGAGCGGCTGGAGCCGGTCGAACAAACCGGCCTTGGGCCGCGCCTGGCTCTGCGCGACCCGCTTCCCGGTCGCGGCGTCGAGCACCGTTCCGCGCGGGTCGCCGCCCATCACCCCGGGAAACGCGACCAGTTTGGAGTTCATGGTACAAACGGGGGACAGCCCGTCCCCGAGATCTTCCGCGGTGGCCCACACCAACCGGAGCGCGTGTCGTCCGCCGGCAGGCGGGTACGGGACACTGTGCGGTACGGTGACGGGGATTTCGGGCTCGGCGTCCGTTTGGGGCACCGCGTTGGGGGCTTTGGGGGTCCCCTGTTCCGCCCTTGGTGGGCCGTCTTGGGGCACGTTCTGAGCAGTGCCGTCGGGCTTGGATCGGCCCCCGCCGAGCATCACCGCCGCGGCGAGGGCGCCGACCAGCACGACCGCCGCGGCCCCGACCGCCGCGAACACGAGGACCTTTCCGCCGCCGGCCTTTGCCTTCGGGTACGCTCTGCTCCCGCGCGTCCCCGGCCGCTCGAAGGCCGAGCGGGTTCTCCTCTGCGGCTCGGCGTCATCCTCATCGTCGTACTCGTCATCCTGATCGTCGTACTCGTCCGCTTCGTCCACGACCGTAAAGGGGGGCTCTTCCGGTACGGGCAGCGGTACGAGTTCGGGCATGGACTCCGCGCCCGGTTCGGGCGGCAGCGCGACGGGCACCGGCAGGGCGATTCCGAGAGCCGCGGCGGCTTCGAGCCGGGTGGGCTCGTCGAGCGGCACCGGTTCCCCCTCCGGGGCGATCCGGTCCAGCCACGGCGTCTGCGGGATCGGCTGGCCGCACGCGATCGCCAGCCGCCCCACCAGGGCCTGAACCGCGGGGTCGTGCAGCCCCCACAGTTCCCGCATCAGCTCCGACGCGGCCGGGTTTTTGTAGTCGTCCTCGGTGAACAGCAGGTTGTCGCCGTTGTCGTACCGCTCCCACAGCGCCGCGCCGCCGACCGCCAGCCCGCGCAGCGCGGCGGCGACCACCAGGTGCGGGAACCGGTCCACGTCCGGCGAGTAGGTGCGGGTGGCGGCCCGCGCCGGGTGCTGGAACGACGGGTGCCCGGACTCGCCGCTCGGGACGTTGGCCAGGGCCGGCACCCACACGCCGTCGTAGTCGATCAGCTTCAGCCCGTAGGCCCCGGTCCGGTTCCCGGGCACCATGAGCACGTTGCCGTGTTGCAGGTCCGCGTGCGCGATCCCGGCCTTGCGCAGCCGCCGGCACAGCTTCGCCCACATCTGGCCCAGCGCGCCGAGCGTCTGCGGCTTCCCGGCCGCTTCGCGCGCCACTTGGTTGAGCAGCAGCCCCTCGACCCACTCCATCATCACGACCGGGCGCCACGCCCCGCCCACCCGGATGCCCTCGGCCAGGAACTTGAACCCGACGTTGAACGGCAGGTTCGCCCGCTCCAGCGCCTCGCTCACCCGGGCGTACCGCTCGGCCAGCCCCGTGACCGGCCGGGTGAAGCACTTCACCGCCCAGTGGCGCCCGCCGGCCCCGCGCACCTGGTACACGTCCGCGAAGTTGCCGGACCGCGGCAGCGGCAGGCCGGTCGCCCCGACCACCGGCTCCCCGTCCCGCAGCTCGGGGTCGGCGAACGCCACCTTCGGGTTCTGGATCGCCTCGTTGAACTCGTGCGACAGGGGCCAGCTCACGCGACCTCCGGGGCTTCGGGCAGTCGGACCGCGATCAGGGACACGTCGTCGTTGTGCGCGTCCTGGATCGCACGGAACCAGCTCAGTACGAGATCCGGCGCCCGGGCGGCGAGGGCCGCGCGGGCGGCGGCCAGGCCAACGTCGCGCGCGGCGGGGTCGAGGAGCCGCGCGGCCACCGCGTCGGTGGCAAGCAGGAACAGGTCCCCGGGCTCGGCGCGGCCGGCGAGCCACTCGGGCTCCGGGCACGCGGGGCCGGTGCTGGGCACCAGCACCGGCCGGTTCCCGAAGCCGGCCGGTGTGTCGATCGGGAACGCGGCCCGCACCTCGTCGCCGCGGACATGGAACAGGCAACTGTCGCCTATCGCGACCGCCCGCCACGCCCAGCCGGCCGGGTTCTGCGACCGGCGCAGCTCCAGCCCCGCGAGCGTGGCGAACGAACCCTGTTCCTGCTTCACCGATGCGTACCACGGCACCGGCCCGGCCGGCTCGGGCGCGGCCCAGCTCGCGCGAATCCCGCGCAGCCACTCCGCGAAGTCGGTGGGGCCGGGGGGGCGGGCCAGGAACGCCTCGGCCAGACGCGCCGCCCACGGGCGCGACTCCCAGCCCTCGCTGGCGCCGTCGGACACGACGAACCGGAGCCCGTCCGCGGTCCCGCGGGCGGCGTCCTCGTTCTCGTCCTCACGGTTACCGCGCTTGGGAGCGGTTACGCAGACCCACTCCGGGGGCCGAATGGCGGGCATGTTCACTTCCCGGAGGGCGTGACGCGGGTGCCGATGTCGAGGAACCGGACGATGGCGGTGGGGTCCGCGTTGAGCACCACTCCCCGCGCGCCCGGCTTCAGGTTGTGGCCCTCGGCCCGCGCCGCCTCCGACAGTTGCGGCGGGAGCACGCTCGACATCCGGAACAGGAGCTTGCAGCACTTGTCGGTGAGGTGATCCTCCCCGGACGGGAAGAACTCCGGGGCCACGGGCGTAGCGGAGATCAGCAGGTTGAACAGCAGGGCCGTGCCGTCGCTGGTCCCCAGCTTGCGGAGCGCTTTGGCGTGATCCTGCGGGTTGCCGTCGGAGGGGAGCCCGTCGGTGAGGTTCAGGACGATCGGCGGGTACGCGTTCGGGAACTCGTCCACGAACCCCTTCACCGCCAGCCCGGCCGCGGCCATCGCCTCGCACATCGGGGTTTTGCCCCCCGCCTCGGGGTCGAACCAGACCGGGAACTTGATCTTCTGTTCCAGCACCCCGCCGGCTCCGTCAGGGATGAGCTTGGTGCGTGTCTCGACCCGTAGTGGCTGATCGCCGACCTTGCTGATCGGGACGAGCACGTTGAAGGGTGCGGTGCCGCCGAGACCGGCTTTGACGGTGGTGCCGTACCCGATGACGCCGACCCGGAAGTAGTCGCGGACCCCGTCCGCCTTGGCCGAGCGGAGCACCACGTTCTGGAGCAGCCGGTTAACGGCGTCCGCCACGGTGGCCGCCTTGGACGTTCCGCCGGTACCGACGAACGGGTCGGCCATCGAGCCGGATTGGTCGATCAGGAACAGCAGACACGCCGGGTTCGTCCGGCTGATCTGGGCGGAGTAGGGCATCGGGCCATCGGTTTCGGGCGGGGTTCAATCAGCATCTCATTCTATCGCCCGCCGGCCGGCACTCCAGAGATCACGACTTGAGTTTCCGGCCCGCCCCGTCGCGTTCAGGGCTTCGGCACCGGGGCGGGGGACGCCGTGGCGTACAGACGGGCGAGTTCGACCATGAGCTTTTCGACGCGGGCGTAATATTCGTCCTCGCCGATACGACTTTTCTGGTCGCGGAGGCCGGCGAGGGCGAGTTCCAACTCGTCGCGGCGCTTGCGGACCTCCGCTGGGAGCGCCCGCTCGCGCGCGCTCGGAATCAGGTGCCACTGGTGGGCGCGGGTGCCGTCAACGGGCGCGCCGTCTTTGGCCCGCTTCACGGCCCGGACGCCCTGGAACCAGTCCGCCGCCGAGCCGAGCTTGTCCCCGTTGTCGTCGAGCAGGGCGTGCTCGGTGGCGAGCCGACCTTCACTCCGGTAGAACTCGCGCACCCGGTCGGAGGCGGTCAAGAACGCCTCCAGGAGCGACACTTGGCCGTCCTTGTCGAGGTCCGCGGTCGGGTCCCCGATGGCGTTCGCGATGTGCTCGCCGAACCGGGCGTAGTTCGACTCGCTGCCGCTGCGTGTGGCGGTGACGACGACCCGGTCCGGACCGGAAAGGTGGGTGACGAACGACCCGCTGGCCGAGGTGCAGTTCACCACCGCGACCGGCCGCTTCACCGGGCCGAGCCAGTCGGCGAGTTCGCGGGCGGTGACATCCGGCCCGCGCAGGTTGAAGCGCGCCTCCCGGCCGTCGTCGGTGCCGTGACCGATGAGGACAACCCAGAGCGGGGCCGCGCTCGCGCGTGGGAGCCGGGCCAGGAGCGCCTGAAGCTTGTCCCGGTCCGACTCTTTTCCTTCCGGCTCTTGGCCGATGCACACGAACTCGGAGCTGCCCTTCTGCGCGGCGGTCTGCCACCGGTCGGCCCACTTCTGGAACGCCGCTCCGTATTCCGGCGTTCCCGCCGCCCCGACCACGACCAGCACGTGCGGACGGTCGCCCGGCGCGAGGCCTATCAATACGGCCGTTAAAGCGACCAGCACGCTCACGGGTTGCTCCTTCGCATCACACACGTGCCTGATTCAGGTCGCTGCTCTTGGCGAGCCGCGACCGCCACAGCAGTTTCAAGTTCGCTCCGCGCGTCGGTTCTGGCCTTTGAGTGTGGTCCGCTCACTCCGTGAGCGGGCGCTCCGCGCATTCGACTCGCTTCGCGGGCGGACCGGCTCCGTCGTTGTGCGCAACGACGGAGCCGGTACCCGGAGCAACCGCTCACGGAGTGAGCGGACCACACTCCGAACCACCACACGAGTACGCCACACCAAATTGAAACTACTGGCCAGGGAGCGGTGCCACGTATTCCACTCTCTGGCGGTCGCGGCTCGTTAGAACAGCGACATCCACGGCTGGTTCATGTATCAGGCCAAGCCGTACCGGCGCCGGAGGCCCCATTCGGCGATTAGACAGAGTACGGCGACGAGGAAGTACGCTCCGCGGTGCCACAGCGGGGACACCCAGGCTTCCATGTTCGGCGCCTGGCGGGTCGGCAAACCGGCGACGAACTCGGTTAGTCCGTCGGCGGGGACCGTTTCGCCGCGCGTCCGGCTCGCCACCGTCGCGAGCAGCTCCCGGTTCGGTTCCAGCCGGGCGAACTCGTCCGCCTCGGGCTGCACGCACCACCCGACCTCGCGGCGTCCGACGGGCGCACCGTCCGGCCCGGTGACGGTCGCGACCGCCCGGTACGCGCCCGGCTCCCGCGGCACGAACTTCACCCCGTAAACGCCGGCTTCGCGCGCGTCGGACTCGGCGGTCAGCGTGAGTTCTTCCCGGTTCGGTTTCGTCACGCGAACCGATACGCCCGCGTTGTCCAGCGGCAGGTACGCGGCGTCCGTTGCCTTGATGGTCAGTTCGACGGCGGGCGACGCCGTGCCGGCCGTCGGCGCCGCCCGGACCTCCACCCGCCCGGGAACGTCCCCCACCAGCCAGCGCACCGTTTGGCGCCACGAGCGCTCGAAATCGTCCCGCGCCGGGTCGGCCCGCCGCAGCCCCCAGCGCCACAGGTCGCCGACCAGCACCGCGGCCGACCGGCCCTTGCCGAACGGTTGCACGACGAGCGCCGGGAGCGTGTTGCCGGACGTGTCGCGGGCGTGGGCCAGTACGGCCGCGCCGGGCTTGGCCGCCCCCGTCGCGTTCAGCGTGTGGAACGGTGGCATGGCGCCGAGCCGGGCGGTTTCCTCGCCCTCCGTCCTCTGGGTCCGCACCCACGGCTGGAGCCACCCCTCGCGGCTCAGGACCAACTGGTGTTCGCCCCCGGTGGGCGGGGCCGCGCCGTCGAGGTAGACCGGGAGCAGGTCGCCGACCGGGGTGCGGTCGTACCGGCCGGACGCGAACGAGTCCGGCCCGCCGAGCATCAGGAACCCGCCCCCGCGCTTGGCGACGAAGTTCCGCAGCAGTAACTGTTGATCCGGTGTGAAGAACGCGGACTCGATGTCGTCGAGGATGACCGCGTGGTAGCGGTACAGGTCCGCCGCGGTTTGCGGGAACCCGCCGCGAAGTTCGACCGCGTCCTGGGTGCCGAGCCGGATCAGCACCGGCTGGTCCCGCCGCTCGGCGGTCTCGGCGTCCGGGTGCTCGAACCCCTGGAACAGCGGGTTGTTCTGCCCGCGGGGGGCGCGGAAGTCGAACTTCGGCTCCCGCCGCGCCACCCGCACCAGACCGACCAGTTGCACCTCGGGGTCTTCGTCCACCGCGCGCCGCAGGTACTTGAACTCCCAGTTCGGGCGGCCGCACACGTACAGCACCCGGTACGGCCCGCCGCCGCGGTCCACCGTCACGAGCCGGCTGTTGTTCGCCAGCGTCGCCTCGGCGGACGGTGCGCCGTCCGCGAGCGCGGCTTCGGCGGCCAGCCGCGCCTGCACGCGGTAAAACCCGACCCCCGCGCGCTCCGGCCGCAACTGGAACCGGAACGTCAGCGTCTCGTCGGCACCCGCCGGCGTCGTTTCTTGCCGGGCGATTTCTTTACCCGCTTCGTCGGTCACGATCGCGACCACGGCTTGCCCGGGGAACCCGTGAGTAGCGACATCCGCCTGAAGCGCGACCGGCGCGGCCTCGAAGTTGGTTTGGTTGAGCGTCACCCGCCGGACGGCAACGTCCTTCGGGGCGGCGTACTCGGGCGGGAGGACCGGGTACACGGGCGGCAGCGCGGACCAGTCGATGTCCGGCGCGTCGGTGGCGTTGCCGTCGCTGACGAGGATCACGCCGGCGAGGGGGCGGCCCTGGTACCGCTGGGCGACGGCGGCGAGGGCGGTGTGGAGCGAGGTGGCCGTGCCGTCGAACGCGAGGCCGTCGAACCCGTCGGCCGCGCGGAGGTGCGTGTCGAACACGAAGTTCCGCACGTCGAAGTCCTGGCCCAGCCGGTTCCGCCAGCGTGCGTCGGTTTCGAGCAGCGCGCGCACCCGGTCCCCGCCGGTGCGCGCGGCGTCGCCGTCCCGGACCCGCAGGCTTTGGCTGTTGTCGACGAGCACCACGAACACGTTCGCGCCCGGCTGGGCGCGCGACCCGGTCAGGAGCGGTTCGACCAGACACAGCGCGAGCGCCGCGACACCGGCCAATTTGAGGGCCGCCGCCGCAACGGCCACCGACCGGCGCCCGCGCCAGCGGGCGGCGCTCCAAATAATCATGACCGCCCCGACCGCGACCAGTGCCGCGGCCGGGACCAGCCACTGCGGGGACCCGAGTACAACGGACGGTGCCGTCATTTGCCGCTCCCCAGGCGCTCGTAGTACCGCCGCACGCCGTCGGCGAATTCCGGCGGCACCGGGTCGCGGTCGATCGGCACCAGGGCGTTCGGCGACTCGCGGCGGCGCAGCTCCTCGGCCACCCGGTCGCGCAGCTCGTTCAGCGGCTGCGCGACCGTTTTCTGGAACAGGCCCCAGTCGGGTTCCTTGGAGTGCCGCTTGAACTCCTCGCGGGCGGAGCGGACGCGCTCGCGAATCCGCGCCGCCTCGGCGCGCAACTGCGGGTCGTCGATCAGCTCTTCGGTCGCCCGCATCCGGTCGTACCACTCGCGGAAGCCTTCTTCCCGGATCGGCCCACCGACCGCACCGCCCCCCGGCCCGCCGGGTTGGCCCTGCTCACGCCCGCCCAACTGCGGACGGCCGCCGGGCTGGCCGGACGGATCGTTCAGCCGCCGCGGGTTCGAGGTGCCGGGCTGGTTCTGCCCCGGTTGGGTCCCTTGTCCCGGCTGATTCTGTCCCTGTCCCGGTTGCGCCTGCCCCGGCTGTCCTTGGCCGGTTTGGTTCTGCCCCGGTTGGTTCCGACCGGGCGCGTTCCCTTGTCCCTGCTGTCCCTGTCCCGGTTGCCCCTGCCCGGGCTGATTTTGGTCTGGTTGGTTGCCCTGACCGGGCTGGTTGCGACCCGGCTGCCCCTGCGCGGGTTGCCCCTGTCCGGGCGCGGGTTGGTTCTGCCCCTGTTGGCCCTGGGCCGGTTGCCCCTGTCCGGGCTGATTCTGTCCAGGCTCTTTTCCGGCAGCCGCCGGTTGATTCTGTCCGGGTTGGTTCTGCCCCGTTTGGTTCGGGTTCTGTCCGGGCTGTGGGCGGCCGGTCGCCTGCGCGACTTCGCGATTGACTTGATCGGACAAGTCGTTCAGCTCGCGCTGGGCGCGCCGCAGCGCGTCGGTCTGGTCGCCCACAACGGCCTCGGACGCCTTCTCGATCCCCTTGCGGAGCTGTGCGGTGCCCTCGGCCCCTTTGCGCGACGCGTCGGCGGCCTCCGGGAGCCCGCCCGCGGCGAGCCGGCGGGCCAGATCCAGTGAATCCCCGACTTTCTGTTCGGCCGCGGTGCGGGCGGTGTTGTACAGTTCCTGGGCCAGTTGCGGCTCCGACTTCTCCGCCTCCTGAACCACCTTCTGCACCCGCTCCGTGATCTGGTCGAGCTGCTTCTTCTGCTCTTCCAGCCCCTTTTGCACCTGCTCGCGATCCGTGCCGGAGTTCAGCCCCGGCTTCGGGCTCTGCTTCAGCTCGTCGAGCTGCTTGGTGAGCTTCTGCTGTTCGTCGTCCAGCTTCCGGGCCTGCTGGCGCAGGTCGCGCATCTCCTCGCCGAACCGGGCGGCCGTTTCGCGGCGGAGTTGCTCGCGCGTGGCGTCGAGCTGCCGCTGCGCCCGCGTGCCCTCGTTGACCGCCTGCCCCAACTGGCCGCGCTCGAGCGCCTCGGACGCCTGCCGGACGGCCTCGCGGCTCTGCTCGACCTGCTCCCGCGCGCCGGCCAGCCGGTCGCGGTTCTGCTCCTGCTCCAACCGCTCCTGAAGCTGGTCGGTGTCGCGGAGCACCTGCTGCTGCTGGTCGCGGAGCTTCTTCAACTGCTGTTGCAGCTCCTCTTTCTGCTTCTGGTCCCGGGCCTGCTCGAGCGCCGATTGAAGCTCCTTCACCCGGTCGGTCAGGTCGGTCTGGCGGCGGGCCAGTTCTTTGAGCCGGTCGGCCAGCTCCTGGTTCTCACGCTGCTCGCGGTCCCGCTGCGCCTGCTGGTTGCGCTGCTCGCGGGCGGCGCTCTGGGTCTCGTACCGCTGCCGCTCGTCGGCCAAATCGAGTTGTTGAAGCTGCCGCTGGGAAGGGCTGCGGCTGCTGTTCGCCGACGAACTGCTCTGCCGCTGCTGGCGGGAGTTGTTCCGCGTCACGTCGAACTCGCGGGCGCGGAGCTTCAGCAGCGCCTGGTACGCGGCCTGTTCCGACGCCAGCGCAGCGGGCAGCGTCCCGGGTGCGTTCTGGTCCGCCGATTCGCCGAGCCGCTTCTTCGCCTCTTCCATCAACTTGACCGCCCGGCTGAGGTGCTCGGCGGACTCGCCCTGGAGGCGCTCGGACAGCGCGCCGGCCCGATCGATGACCGCCTGCTGCGACTCGCCGAGCAGCTTGACATCCGGGGCGAACTTGTCGGTCGGGGTGATCGAGACCTCGCGGCGGATCAGGCGCCACGTGGCGTTCACGATCTGCTTTTGCATCTCCGCGAGCTGGTCGGCGGCTTCGGCGTTACCGCCTTGTTGACCCTGCTGCTCGCGCTCCTGGCGCTCCCGCTCTTGCTGCTCGGCGGTCTGCTGCTCGCCCTGGCGGAAGATCTCTTCGAAGTGGCGGACCTCCGCGAAGTACATGTCCCCGGAGGTGCGGCGCGGCTTGCCGTCCGGACCGATGTCCTCGGCCCAGAAGTAGTACGACACCACCTGATCCGGTTGCGCCTTCAGCTTCTCGAAGTCGATCAGGTGTGCGGGCTGCACCCGCTTCGGGGCCGATTTTCCGGCGCCCTCCCCGAGCACGACCTCCTGGGGAGATTGACCGACCGCCGTGACCATGACGCCGTGCCGCACCACCCCGAAATCGTCCCGCAAGTCGGCTTTGAGCGGCAGCTCTTCCAGCGGCGAGACGCGGGCGTCGCGGCCGGGCTGCGGCACCGTCACAACGGGCGGCATGTTCCGGGTCACGTTGATCGTGATGTCGGCCGGCAGCTTGTTGCCGCGGCCGTCGGCGTCCGCGAGTTGCACCTGATACCGCTCGGAAGCGGTCGGGGTCAGGGTGATCTTGTAAACGTGCCGCTCGATGTCGTGCGGCACGAGCGGCTGCTCCTGCTTCTGCCTGTCAACAAGTACCGCCCGGGTGACCGCTTTGCTGAGGTGGCAGTACAGTGTGACCTCGGTGCCTTCCACCGCGGTAACGTGGCGGACATCGTCGATCGTCTTCGGCTCCAGGGCGGTATAGTTCGGGAACACCAGACCCGCGTTCACCTTCCGCAGCTCGGGGTGCTCGAACACCTTGACGCGAAAGTCTTCGCTCCGCCCCCCGGTGAACTCGACCCGGTAGGTCAGGTCGGTGGTAACGGAGGGGATGTACGCCGCGAAGGTCGGGTCGTCCAGTTGGCGCTGCATCGCCCGCGGTGCAAGAGCCGGCGTCGCGCCTTCGGTCACGAACGTCACGTCCGCCGGGACCGGACCGCGGAAACGGGCCGTCACCACCAGCGCCGACCCGCGCTCGATCTCGGTGTGCCCCGGTTCCACTTCGACCTTCGCGCCCGCCCCGAACGTCTCGCCCGCAACCGGTGCTCCGGAGTTGTCACCGGCCGTCGCGGCGGTTTGGAACCCGAGCCACCCCACGACCACCACGAGCCCGGCGAGCGCCAGCCCGTGCGCGAGACGTGTGAGCGTCAACCGGCGGGGCGGAACGGCCTCGTCCCAGTCGTGTGCCCGGCTGTGCTCGACGGCCGACTCCACCACGGTCGCCTGAAGGAAGCTGAACCGTCCGTCCGGTCCCGGGTGCTGGTCGACCGCGGCCAACAGCAGGGCGGAGAGGTCCGGGTGCTGCGCCTCGATCCGGCGGGCCACCCAGAGCCGATCGGGCGCCGCCCGGCGCGAAGCCGCCCACCACGCCGCCCCGACGACAACGGCCGCGGTCGCGAGTGAGAGCGCCAGAAGCCGGCCCGTTCCCGCGGCGGACCCGTCCGCGGCGAGTCGAGCGCCTGCTGCGAGCCCGAGCAGGGCGAGCACCGCCCAGCACGCGGCGAGCCCGCCGAGCAGTCGGACGCGGCGGAACCGCGCGCCGATGCGGTCCAACACCGCCCAAAGTTCTGTGTTGGCATTCACGGCGTCGCAACCTCCCGCCGGCCCGATCGGGTGCGCCACCCGGCCAGTCCGGTTTCGACGAGTAACACGACAATCGTCACCAGAATCAGCACCCGCCAGACCGCTTGGTTCCGTTCCAGTTCCGTGTTCTGTTGTTGCCGCTCGGCTTCCGTCCGCCGCCGCTCGGCTTCCCGATTCACCAGCCGGCAACCTAACTGTTCCAGTGTTTCCATTGGCGCGACCGCGGTCAAACTTTCGGTCGGGTCCAGGTTGACGGCAAACGACTGGGGACCCGTCGGGGTGTCGATCACGTACGCGCCGGGCTGGTCGGTGTCCGCGAACGCGTTGGCGTCTGCGGCAAGGGCGACGGCAGTTCCGTCCGGCTTGCGGACCGTGGTCGCGCCGCTCGCGGCGGACACGGGCACGCGGTCGCCTACCCGGTAGGTGATGCCGGTCGCCGTTCGGCCGCCGCGCAGCTCGAGCAGTGCGGTCATCAGTGGGACGAACTTCGACGACCGCGCCAGTTGGCTGTCAGCCGGCTGCCAGCCGCTGGCCAGCACCACGACCCGCCCCTTGCCGTGAGGCTTTTCGAGAACGGCCGGGGCGCCGTCGTCGAAGCGGGCCAGTACCCGCGCGCCGGGGAGGTGCTGGTTTGTGAGCCGCCGGTGCTTCCAGAAGTGGACTTTGGTGAAGTCGCTGAACTGCGGGCCGGACAGCGGTGCGAACAGCGGGTGATCGAACGTGATGTCCCGCAGCATCACGTAGCGGTCCGCCCGCGCCTCCTCGACGGCACTGTCGGACGCTCCTGCCAGTGCCGGTAGTGCGGGCGACGCGGGTGTCAGGACGACCAGCACGACCCCGCCTTCGCGGAGGTAGCGGTCGAGGACCTGAGTGCTTTCGGTGGATGGAGAGCCGGCCAGAACCACGAGCGGCGCGGCACGCACGTCGTCCCACGTCAGCGGGTCGCCGGGCTTGCGGGCGACCACGCGGACGATCCGTTCGGGCGTTTCGCCCCACGCGCGCTCGAGGAAGTACAGCAGCCCGGCGGGATCGGAGGCCGCGTCCGCGCCCAGGAACAGCGCGGTCAGTTCCTGCCGCCGTGCCCCAGCGAAGTACAGCGCGTTGTCGAAGGCGTGTGCGTCGCCGGTGAGTCGGAGCGTCGGCGTCGGGCCGCCCGCGGGCGGGCGCGGGACCTTCACGACCCGGCTTTCGCCCGGCGGAACGTACGCCTCAACCGCAGGCCCGTTCACCCCGTCCCAGACGAGACGGAACTGCTCCTGGTTCGCGCCCGCGGTGTTGGTGACGCGCACGCGGAACGGTGCCGCGGTGCCGCCCGGTTCCGGGTCGGCGCGGTCGGCCAACAAGGTCAGACCGGCGTTACCGCCGTCGTCCCCTACCGCGCGCAGGTCCAAAGTGACCTCGGCCGGCCATTCGAAACCCGCCAGTTCGGTGAGCCGCGCCCCTTGTTGCACGTCGCTGACCAGCACCACCTTCCCGCGCGCCGGCGCCCCGCGCGCACCGGCTTCGAGGATCGCGCCGGCGCTGTCCACGAGCGCCCGCCCGAGTTCGGTGCCGCCCCAGGTCGGGGTCAGTTGGGTCAACCGGTCCCGGGCGACGGCAACCCGCTGGTGCGGTTCGAGCCGGTCGGCCTCGGCGAACCCCAGAACGGGGCGAACCGTGCGGTCGAACGCGTACACGGCCACGCGGTCGGTCGGCCGGCACTCGGCCAGCGCGGCGTCGGCGCTCGCGACGGCCCGCTTCCACACGTCGCCGCGGCGCATGCTCGCGCTGGTGTCGATCAGCACGACCACGCGGCCCCCCGGCTCGCCGGCGTCGGCCGCGGCGTCCTGGCGGAAGAACGGGCGCATGAACGCCAGCCCGAGCAGGATCAGGGCGGCGGCCCGCAGCAAGAGCAGCAAGAGCTGGTCGAACCGTCGCCGGCTCGCGGGGGGCGGCGGCGACGGGGTCAGGAACATCACCGAACTGAACGGCACTTCGCCCTTCGGGCGGCGGCGGATCAGGTGAAAAATGATCGGGGCGGCGACGGCAAGGAGGCCGAGCGCGTACAGCGGCGCCAGGAAGCTCATCGGCCGCCCCCCCGGTTCTGGGCGCTGCGGACCGGGGCGCGGCCCCGCCGGGCGCGCGCCCGGAGCAGATCGAACAGCACCAACTCGAGCGGGCGGTCGGTCGTGATCTGTTCGAAATCGGCCCCGGCCGAGGTACACTCCTGCCGCACCTCGGCGGCGTGCGCCGCGAACCGGGCGCGGTACTCGTCGGCCGCCGTTCGCGGGTCAACGAACACCTCCCGGCCCGTCTCCGCGTCGCGGAACAGTCCCGGCGCGTCGAACCGGAAGTGGACCTCTTGCGGGTCCAGCACGCGGAACACGATCACGTCGTGCCCGGCGGCGCGCAGGCCGCCGATCGCCGTCCGGACCGCGCTCGCGGGCACGAGCAGGTCGGAGAACAGGACGAACAGACCGCGCCGGCGGGTGACGGCACCGGCTTCGCCGAGCGGTCCGACCAGGTCGGTAGCAGTGCCACCGGGGTCGCGGTGTAGCGCCGCGGTGAGGTGCGCGAGCTGGCCCGGGCGGGCGCGGGGCGGGATGTACTCGACGACGCGGTCGGCGAACGTCACCAGCCCGACCGCGTCCCGCTGGCGCGACAGGAAGTAGGCGACCGTGGCCGCCGCGGTGCGGGCGTAGTCCCACTTGGTGACCGGCCCGGAGCCGTAGCCCATCGACCGGCTGCCGTCCGCGATCAGGTGGCAGCGGAGGTTCGTTTCGTCCTCGAACTTCTTGATGTAGTAACGGTCCGAGCGGGCGAAGAGGCGCCAGTCGAGGTACCGGGGGTCGTCGCCGGGGGTGTACTGGCGGTACTCGCTGAACTCGGCCGAGAACCCGTGGTACGGGCTGCGGTGGAGCCCCTTCTCGAACCCCTCGACGATCACCCGCGCCCGGAGCTGGAGGCTCTTGATCCGCATCAGGGCCGCGGGGTCGATGAGTGCCGGCCCGCCCGACGGCGGGCGGTTCGCGGCGGTCGGCGTTGGCGCGGGTGCGGGCATCAGCGGGGCGCGTCCTTAACGTGTTCGAGGAGGCGGTCGATCACCGTATCGACGGAGACCCCGTCGGCGGCCGCGCGGTAGCTCAGCAGCACGCGGTGCCGCAGGGTGGGGTGGACCAGCGCGCGGATGTCGGCGGGGGTGGCGTGCGCCCGCCCCTCCAGCAGCGCCCGCGCTTTGGCCCCGAGCACGAGCGACTGGCCCGCCCGCAGCCCGGCCCCCCAGCTCACCCACTGGTTCACGAAGTCCGGCGCGCCGGCCCGGCCGGGCCGCGTGGCGGCGGCCAGCCGCACGGCGTACCGGATCAGGTCGTCCGCCACCGGCACCTTCTTCACTACCTCGTGGAACCGCAGCACGTCGGCCGCGTCGAACAGCGGCTCGATGGGCGCCGGCCGCCGGGAGGTGGTCTGGCGCACCACCGCGACCTCGTCCTCTTCCGGCAGGTAGTCGACCACCACGTTGAAGAGGAACCGGTCGAGCTGGGCCTCGGGCAGCGGGTACGTGCCCTCCATCTCCACCGGGTTCTGCGTGGCGAGCACGAAGAACGGCTCGTCCAGCGGGTAGCGGACCCCGCCGGCCGTCACCTGGTGCTCCTGCATCGCTTCGAGCAGCGCGGCCTGGGTCTTCGGCGGGGTGCGGTTGATCTCGTCGGCCAGGATCACGTTCGCGAAGATCGGCCCCTTCACGAACTGCATCCGCCGGCGCCCGTCGCCGGTGTCCTCCAGGATGTCGGTGCCGGTGATGTCCGCCGGCATCAGGTCCGGGGTGAACTGGATGCGGGCGAACTTCAGGCGGAAGAGCTGCGCGAGCGACCGGACGAGGAGCGTCTTGGCCAGCCCCGGCGCCCCGGTGATCAGGCAGTGCCCGCCCGCGAGCAGCGCGGTGAGCAACTGCGCGGTGGCGTCCTTCTGGCCGACGATCACCTTGCCGAGCTCGCGCTCGATCGCGCCGCGGGCGGCGCGGATCTTCTCGACCGCCTGCTTGTCCTGCTCGAATTCGGTCCCGGCTGCGGTCACGGGCGGTCCTTTCGTTACGCGGTGTGCGAATGGGGGCGGCTCGTAACGGATCGCGTTGATTGATTTCTGTAGCCGGCCTCTGTGAGGCCGGTGCGATACCACTTCTGTCGCACCGGCCTCACAGAGGCCGGCTACAGAAATTACTTACTCTCCAACCGGATTCCAACTCAGTGGGTCATCGCGTACACGATGACGTTGATGCCGAGCGGGTACGCCTTCTTCTCGGAGAACTCGCGGAAGTACCACGGGTCCTCGCCCTCGCGCTCCCACCCGTCGCCGAGGTCGGTGTTGTGGCCGATGAACGCCATCATCCGCCCCTTGTCGTCGAAGAGCCCCTTGTAGTGGACCGTCTGCGTGTTCCCGCCGTGCCCGCGCTCCCAGGTGATGCCCTCGGCCTTGCCGGCGTAGGCCGCGCCGATGCTCGGGATCTGCGGCTTCTCCTTCAGGTGGTACACGCACCGGAAGATCTCGTGGTCCGCCGGCAGCTCTTGGGGCTCGCGGTCGGGGAACACCCGCTTGATCTCGCGGAGGAAGTTCTCCCACTGGGCGTCGCCCCAGAAGTCGTCGACCATCAGGAAGCCGCCGTTGGTCAGGTACTTCCGCAGCGCGAGCACCTCGTCCTCCGAGAAGACCAGCCCCCCGGGCTCGACGATGTAAATGAACGGGTGGTCGAACAGGCGCGGGTCGGTGAGCCGCAGAACGATCGGGTTCGGGTTCACGCGCAGCGAGGTCAATTGCTGGAGGCGGAACGACAGGTTGAGTTCGGCGTCGGGCCAGTCGGTCCGCCAGCCGCCCCCGCCGCCGCGGCCGAACCCGCGGCGGAGCGAGTCGTACTCGATCCGCACGAACGTGAACACGTCGTTCTTGAAGTTCGGGTCCACTTTCCAGTCGGGCACGCCGGCCCGGTTCGCGGGCAGCTCGCTCGGCGCACGGTACCGGGGCTGGCGCGCCGCGGAAACGAGCCCGCCGGCCACGGACGCGAAGACCACCGCCGCCACAACGAACCGACGCGTTCGGGTCACGGGTTCTTCTCCGGTCGGGGCGGGGCAGGGGACTTCTCGGCGGCAGCGACCAGCTTCAACAGCAGTTCGTGCGCTTCGCGGAACCGCGGGGCCTCTTCGAGCGCCTTCAGCACCTCGCGCCGCGCCGCGCCGCGCTCGCCGCTCTGTTCCAGAAGCACCGCGAGGCGGTATCGCACGCTTGCGGCGTCCGGAACGCCGAACCGGAGCACGGCGCGGTAAGCCGTCGTGGCCTCGTTACGCTCGTTCAGGTGCTCGGCGGCCTGGGCCAGTGCCCGGTGCGGGGCGGGCGCGAGCGGGTTGACGGCCAGCCAGCGGCGAGCGTTTCGGGCGGCGGCCGTCCAGTCGCCCGCGGCGGCGCCCAGTTCGATCAACCGCTGGTGGGCGGCGGTCGCGTCACCGTCCCGTTTGGCCCACTCCTCGAGCGCGGCCCCTTCCTCCTTCGGTCGCGCGGTTTGCCGGTACAGCACGGCGAGCAGTTCGTAAGCGTTGTTCGGTCCGGCGTACTCCGGGTACACCCCGCGGAGCCCGTTCAACTCCTTCTCGGCCTCCGCCCATTTCTGCTCCCGCACCAGTCCCCGGCACAGCCGCTGCCGCCCCCAAAAGCTCTGCGGGTGCTTCTGAAGCCAGACCCGCACCGCGGCCGAATCCGCCTCGTCTTTCAGGTCGGGCTCTTCCCAGGTCGCGTCGGGGGCCACTGATTTGGCCCGCGCCCGAGCGAAGTCGGTGAACTCGCTGTCGAGCTTGGCGAGCGGGCGGCCGGTCCGCCGTTCGAGTGCCTCATTTACAGATAGCCCTGCTCCCAGATCGTCCAGCGCCGTCTTGAGGGCATCGAGCCCGTACCGGCTCACGAGGAACTCGACGGCCAGCGCCGACTCGAAGTAGGCGAACTGAACGTGGAGCGCGCTTTTCGGGCTCAGGAACGCGGAACTCAACCGGCTGAGGGGAATCAGGTCGTCGCCCAAGGTCATTTCGCGATACCTCGGGGTCATCCAGCGGCCCCACCCGGGGTTCTCGAGCGACTCCTCGTAAACGGAAATTCCCTCGCTGAGCCAGCGGGGCATCTTGTTGCGGGTCTTGTGGAGAGTAACCGTGTGGCAAAACTCGTGCCACACAATCGCCTCCCAGCTCGACGGGGATTGCCCCTGTGCGGCCGGGCCGTTCACGGTGATGACCGGCCCGAAGCAGACGCCCAGAACGCCCTCTGATCCCGGCATACCGAACGTGCGGACCGCGAAGTCCTGGCCGCGCGGGAAGATCTCGACTGTGATCGTCTTGTCGAGGCGGACGCCGTACTTCTCGCACAACACCTTTTTGGCCCGCTGGAGCACCGCCAGCGCCTGCCGGCCGTACAGGTCGGCTTCTTTCTCCTCCATCCGCACGACGAACCCGTCGGCGGTGATGGTGCGGAACTTCGAGAGCTGATCCCGAAGGGCGACGAGGTTGTGTGCAACGACGTTGTAGCCGTCGGCCGCGAACACCTCGGCCGCCAGCTTCCATCCCTCTGTTTCGTCCCCGAGCCGGAGCAGGTCGAGGCACAGTTGCGCCTTGGCCGGCAGGTACTGCTTGTCCTTATCCAGCGCCTTCCGCTGGTAGGCGGCGCCTTCTTTGAAGCGGTAGTCCTGGGACAACTTCCGTCCGATGAGGTGTTCCACGTGCGGGTTCCCGGGCCAGCGCGCGAGGGCTTTTTCTCGGGCGGCTTTTTCCCCAGCGCCGTCCTCGCGGAGGTGCGCGATAGCGGCTCGGTACGCCCACGTCCGCGGCTCTCCGGGGTCCGTGGCCAGGACGGTTTTCAGCACGTCCTCCGCGCCGGCGAAGTCTTCGGCGTCGATCAGGTGGTCGGCCCGGAAGAGGAGGCTGTCGGCGTGGCGGGGGTTGATCGCGAGCGCTTCCGCAATGGCCTTCATCGCCCGCGCCCGGTCGTCCTCGGCGAACGCGCGGGCCAAAAGATGGTGGTACCGGGGATCTTGACCGGCGGCCTCCTTTGGCGCTTTCTGAAGCGTTTCGGCGGCGAACGCCCGGTCGTGTTTCGTCAGCGCCAGTTCGGCCACGGCGAGGTGCGCGTCGAGGTAGGCGGGCGTGTTCTTCACGACCGGGTTGAAGTACCGGTCGAGCACCTCTTTCGCGTCGGCACCGGTGGACAGGAGGTGGCGACCGAGCGCGACCCGTTCGGCCGGCGTACTCGCGGCGCGATTGTCGATCTGCCGCTGAACGGCCGCCAGGGCCGCAGCGGCTTCTTTCTCCCTTCCGCTTGTGCGGTAGACTTCGTGGGCCAGGAGGGGAAGGACGAGGTCGTCCGGGAACCGCGTTCGAGCGTCTTCAATGGTCTTACCGGCCGCGGTGTACTCGCCGCGTGCGGTTTCGGCCCGGACTTTGAGCACCCACCACGATGCGGCGTCCGCTCCCTTTGCGATTTCGCCAGCGGTTAGTTTCTCACATTCGGCGTACTTGCCGGTGCGGAACAGCTTCTCCGCTTCACCGAGATCGGCCCCGCGGACGTGCGGGGAACCTATCAACGAAAACGCGACCCCGAAGGCGAACCGAACGAACGGGCCGACGGACCGGCGGCGCGGGTGTGGTGATCCGAGCATAGTTGCACCGGCTCTCGCGGACCAGTTGCCAGGCGAGTTCGACGGCTCGGGTCGATCGATCAGAAGCCGTTCGGCCGCGCGGGTGCGCAATGAACGGGGATCGCAAGACCGCGGTCGCGACGATCATACCCGATCGGTTCTGTAAAATCGATGAGTCCGCGTTCGGCTTCACATTTGCGTCGCGGCACGCCCGCCGGTTTCCGCGCTGCCGTGGCTCGCGCTACTGCGTCCCCGAAAAACGGCACACATCTACACGAGCCGACATCCGCATGTTGGGATCTCCTGATGCCTGCGTGGTGACGGCTCGCGCGCCCGCCGGGCCGCACTCCGGCCGCCGGCGCTGGCCCGTTTCGCGTGATTGTGCCTGGGGTTAACCCCAGGTTGGGCTGGGGTTGTCGCTGTGTCCAGTGCTCCGGAACCGCCGCTCGGCTCCGGGTATCACCTCAGGTAAACGGTCACGCAATGCATCGATCTTCTGTGCGGTGCTTCCCCGTGGAGAACATGTGTGGCCCCAATCGAACTGAGAGACGCGGACGCCGAGTTCACGCTGCCGGGCTTCGTTGGTCTTTCTGAATGGTCTGCGCTCGCCGTCGTCGTCCGGCGCCGGCTGCAAGCGCACCCGGACGCACGCGTCACTCTGGACTGCGGGCGGGTGGCGGGGATCGCGCCGGACGTGTTCTTGGCGATCGGCACTTTGCTCCGCTCCGACCCGGGACGCGTGCGCCTGCGGAACGCGCCGGCCGTTATGAACGTCTGTGCGTCCAAACTGGTCGTGTCGCACGTGCTGGACGGGTTGGTGCTCACCGTCTCAAGGAGCGTCGGCCGTCTCAGCCCGGTCGCCCGAGACGAGGAGCTGACACGCGCCCTCGGGCGCCTGACCGCCAGCGTGAGTGCGCTCAAGCGGGCGTGGTTGGGCGCGGGCGCTCCGAGCGAGGCCGGCGTGCCGACCCCTTCCTCCGCCGAGCGGCCCGCGTTGGTGCCCGCCGGCGGGGCGTGTCGTTCTCCGGAATGTTCCGGCTGACTCGCGCTTTGTGCCTGTCCGGTCGGGCAGAGCCCCGCGCTGATGGCACCGAGACGCGGTCAGAGCGAGCCTCGTCCGCACGGACCATTCGCACCGCCGCAACCGGTGCGTTATCGGTCCGCCGATTGAAACCCCTTGCTCTTTGCGAGCTTAAACCGGCTCACCGTGGACCGCGCGAGCCGATCCGGCGCTCGGGCATGCACCGAAGGCCTGTGCGACTACGAACCGCGCACAGCGGGCAAATCCTGACGCGCGCGGTCGATACACAACAGGACCGGTGGACCTGACTCGCGAGGTTGGCATGGGGTTCTTCAGCCGTTTGTTCGGATGGGACCGGCCCGCACCAGCAGCCCGCGGGTTGCCCGCCGAGTTGCCGCGGCGCCTCTTGGCCGCCGTCAAGTTCAACGTCATGTTCTGCGACCCGCAGTCCGTGATCCGGTACGCCAACGCGGCCACCACCCAGACCCTCCGGCGCCTCGAACAGTACCTGTCGGTCCGCGCCGACGACATCGTCGGCCAGTCGATCGATGTCCTCCACCCGCGCCGCGCGGCCGATGCGGGCGCGGTCGGCGTCACACGCGCCCAACTCGGACCCGAGACGATCGAGCTCCGGACCGCCCCCCTGTACGACGAGTCGCGCGGCCTGTTGGGCACGGTGGTGAACTGGGAGGTGGTGACCGAGCGTGTCGCGCTGGAAACAGCGAACGCCGACTACCTGGGGCAGATCGCGGCCATTCGGAAGGCGATGGCGGTGATCGAGTTCAAACTCGACGGGACCATCGTTTCGGCCAACGACAACTTCCTGGGCGCGCTCGGGTACGCGGCGCCCGAGATCCAGGGGCGGCACCACCGCATGTTCGTGGAGCCGGCGTGCGCGGCGGGGGCCGAGTACCGGGAGTTCTGGGCCAAGCTGAACCGCGGGGAGTACGTGGCGAGCGAGTTCAAGCGGCTCGGTAAAGGTGGCAAAGAGGTGTGGATTCAGGCGTCATACAACCCGATCCTGGGCGCCGACGGCAAGCCGTACAAGGTGATCAAGTTCGCCACCGACATCACCGACCAGAAGCGCAAGGTGGGGGTGATTCTGGGGGCAGTCAGCCGGATGGCTGACGGGGACTTCGCCCAAACCATCCCACCCCTCGGCACCGACGACCTCGGACAGGTGGGCGGGGCCATCAACGAGGCGATCGTGTCGGTCCGGTCCGCACTGGACGGCGTGCGGGAGGTGTCCGAGCAGTTGGCCGATGCGTCCGGGCAGTTGGCCCACGCCAGCCAGGAGATTTCCGCTGGCGCCCAGGAGCAGGCGTCCAGTTTGGAGGAGACGGCCAGTACCTTGCAGCAGATCACCTCGACCGTGCGCCAGAGCGCCGACAACGCGCAGCAGGCCCGACAACTGGCGGGCGGGTCCAAAGAGGTGGCCGAGAAGGGTGGTCAGGTGGTGAGCGGCGCCGTGGGGGCGATGGGCGAGATCAACGGGTCGTCGAAGAAGATCGCTGACATCATTACGACAATCGACGAGATCGCGTTCCAGACCAACCTGCTGGCCCTGAACGCGGCGGTGGAGGCGGCCCGGGCCGGCGAGCAGGGGCGCGGGTTCGCCGTGGTTGCGTCCGAGGTCCGCAACCTGGCCCAGCGGGCTGCCACCGCGGCCAAAGAAATCAAAGCCCTGATTCAGGACTCGGTGAAAAAAGTGGACGCCGGCACCGAACTGGTGAACAAGTCGGGCGACACGCTGGCCGAGATCGTCACCAGCGTCAAGCGGGTCACCGACATCGTCACCGAGATGGCCGCCGCCAGCCGGGAGCAGTCGGCCGGCATCGAGCAGGTCAACAAGGCCGTCTCGCAGATGGACACCGTCATTCAACAGAACGCGGGCCAGACCGAGGAGCTGTCCGCGACGGCCCAGGCGCTGACGGACCAGGCGGCTCAACTCCGGGATCTGGTTGCGCGGTTCAAACTGAGCGCACCCGCGGGCCACGCGCCGAGCCGCCCGGCGCGGAAGCCGGCCCCCAAGCCGCGGCCCGCACCGGCCCGCGCCGTGAGCCGCGGGGCCGGTAGCGGGCGCGGCCGGGCGCGGGGGCACGAGCGGGATCAACCGGACGGCGAGGGGTTCACCGAGTTCTGAGCGGTTGCCGTCCGGCCCGCCTCGTCGGCCCCGGGGGCGGGGTCCGCGTGTCGCCGCGCGGCGACGGTCGCCAGGAGGGCCGTCAGCTCCTGGTGGTCCACCGGTTTTGTCAGGTGGTGGTCGAAGCCGGCCGCGCGCGTCTGCCGGCGGTCGGCCTCCGTTCCCCAACCGGTGACGGCCACGAGCAGCGCCCCGCGCCCCTCGGGCAGCTCCCGGATCGCGCGCGCCACGCCGCAGCCGTTCATCCCCGGCAGCCCGATGTCGAGGAGCACCGCGTCGGGGCGGAACGCGCGCACCTGGGCGAGCGCGCACGGGCCGTCGTGGGCCGCGGCGACGGTGTGCCCGTCACCCGACAGGACCCACGAGAAGCTCCGCGTGACCGCTTCGTTGTCGTCCACGACGAGGACCCGCAGCGGTCCGGCGGGCCGCGGGGGCGGTGCGGCGGGGGCCGGCGCGCTCGCCGCCGCGAGCGGGAGCCGCACGACGAACTCGGCCCCACCGCCCGGCCCCGCGCTGTGCGCGTCGATTGTCCCACCGTGCAACTCCACGACCTGCCGCGCCAGCGCCAGCCCGATGCCCAGCCCCCCCGGGGCTTGTTCCTGGAGCCGCCGCTCCTGGACGAACATGTCGAACACCCGGGGCAGCACGGCCGGGTCGATGCCGGCGCCGTTGTCGCGCACCCGGATCACCGCCTCGGTCCCGTCCCGGTCCAGCGTGAGCCACACGTTCCCGCCGGGCGGGGTGTACTTCGCCGCGTTCGTCAGGAGGTTCGATACGACTTGCGCGAGCCGGGCTGCGTCCCCGCGCACGAACACCGGCTCAGCGCAGAGCTCCGAGGACAGCCGGTGCCCCGCGGCGCGGATGTGCGGGGCGCTGGTCTCGACCGCCGTCCGGATCACGCCCCCGAGCGCGACCGCCTCGCACCGCAGCTCGACCGCGCCGCGCCGCACCCGGCTCAGGTCGGTCAGGTCGTCCACCAGCCGGGCGAGCAGCCGCACCTGTCCCGCGAGCAGCGCGCCGGCCTCCCGGAGCCGCGGGCCGTCGAGCCCGCCGGAGCCGAGGAGCTGGGCCACGTCGGCGACCGGGGCCAGCGGGTTCCGCAGCTCGTGCGCCAGGGTCGCCAGGAACGCATCCTTCTGGACGTCGGCCCGGAGCAGCGTGTCCTCGCGCCGCTTCTGCTCCTCAATGTCGGTGCTGGCCCCGAACCAGCGCCGGACCCCGGCCGGGGTGCCCACCGGCTTGGCGCGCGACAGGAACCAGCGGTACGCCCCGTCCGCGCGCCGCAGCCGCACCTGGACCTCGTACTCTTCGCCCCGCGCCCGCGCGCCGTGCCAGGACCGGAGATAGTGGTCCCGGTCGTCCGGGTGGATGACTTCCGCCCAGCTCCGGTCCCGCGTCTGGTCGGCCGTTCGTCCGGAGTACTCGCGCCACCGGGCGTTGACGTACTCGGGGCGCCCGTCGTCGTCGCTCACCCAGACGACGTGCGGGGACTCGTCGGCGAGGAGCCGGAACAGCTCCTTGCGGGCGCGGAGGTCGTCCTCGGCGCGCCGCCGGGCGGTGATGTCGATCGCGACCCCGCCGAGGGCGATGACGCGCCCGTCGGGGCCGGCGACGGGGAACCGCACGGTCGAGAAGTGGGTCGGCCCGTCCGGGGTCCGCACCGTCTCCTCCGACACCTGGGGGGCGCCGGCGCTGAGGGTGCGGCCGTCCCGTTCGGCGATGTGGCGCGCGAGGGGGGCCGGGAACGCTTCGGCCGGCGTCCGCCCGAGCACGTCCGCGGCGCGCGCCCCGAGGGCCGCTTCGCACCGCGGGTTGAACAGCAGGTACCGCCCGTCCACCCCGGTCATGAAGATCAGCGCCGGGCTGTGATCGACCAGCTTCTGGAGGACCGCCCGCGTCCGCTGGAGCTCCAGCTCGGCGGTTTTGCGCGCCGTCACGTCGGTGATGGTGCCGAGCATCCGCACCGGGCGCCCGTCGTCGGCGTACGCGGCGCGGCCCCGGGCTGCGACCCAGCGCCCGCCCCCGTTCGGGAACACCACCCGGAACTCGCACTCGAACAGGGCGCGGGTGGCGAGCGCCCGGCGGGCCGCCCCCCACACCCGCTCGCGGTCCTCGGCGTGGAGCACCCGGTTCACGCCGCTCGCGGTGCCGTCGAATCCCGCGCCCAGGTGCTGCGGCACGGGGACCTGATCCGATTGCCACGCGACGGTGCCGCCGACTAGGTCCCAGTTCCAGAGCCCCGTCGCCGATGCGTCCAGCGTGCGCCGCAGTTGCTCCTCGCTCTCCCGCAGCGCGTGCTCCGCCGCGAGCTGCGCGGTCACGTCCTGGGCCATGACGAGGCGCGCGGGCCGGCCGCGGAACTCGAGCGGGTGGGAGTAAATGTGGGCCCGGATCAGTTCCCCGCTCTTGAGCCGGTGGCGCCACACGCCCGAGTCGGCCAGCTTCCCGCCCGTGGCGGCGATCGCGCGGGCGAGCCGTGCCGCGTCCTCGGCGGGGCGGATGTCCCGAAGGGTCATCGTCAGGAACTCGTCCGCCGTGTAGCCGTACTTCGCCACCGCGGCCGGGTTGACCGCCAGGAACGCCAGCGTCTCCGTGTGGTACACCCACATCGGCAGCGGGTTGCACTCGAACAGCAGCCGGTAACTCTGCTCGCTCGCCCGGAGCGCTTCCTGGGCCGCGACCTGCGCGGTGATGTCCCGGGCGAGCGCGACGGCCAGGCGCCGCCCGCCGGCGGCGAACGGGCGGACCCGCAACTCGACGGGGAACTCCCGGCCGGACTTGTGCCGGTGCCGGCTCTCGAACACGATCGTTTCCCCGGCGTCTAACCGCTCGACGTTGCTCGCGAGCTGCTGCGGCGTGAGGTCCGGGTCGAACGCGAGCGGGGAGCGGCCGACCAGCTCCGCCCGCTCGTACCCGAGGGACGCGAGTGCCTGGCGGTTGACGTCCAGGACCGTGCCGCGGTCGTCGTGCAGGAAGAACGCGTCGGCGGCGTGGTCGGCGAACGCGCGGAACCGCTGCTCGCTGGCCCGCAACTCGTCCTCGGCGCGGCGCCGGTCCGTCACGTCGTGGCTCGTGACCACCACCAGCTCCGTGTCGCCCGCGGGGCCGGGCACGCGCGCCCCGCTGTACTGCATCACCCGCTCGAACGGCACGTCCGTGCGCCGCACCGACAGCTCGCACACGCCCACATCTTCGCCCCGCAACAGCCGGGCGAGGGGCCATTCGTCGAACCGCAGCGGCGCGCCGCCGACCGGCGACAGGACGAACGTGTCCCGGAGCGCGGCGACGTTCTGCCGTGCCTGTTCGACCTGCTCGTACCCGTGCATCCGCACCGCGGCGGGGTTGAAGTCGAGCAGGTTCCCGGCCCCGTCGGACACCACGACCCCGTCGGCGAGGTGGTCCAGCGCGGCGCGCAGGTACGCCGCGTTGCGTTCGGCCGCCTGTTGCGCTCGCTTTTGCTCGGTGAGGTCGCGCACGAGTACGATCGCGCCCGGCGGTTCGGGCGCGGCGGGCCAGGCCACCCGGCGCGCGGCGTAAACCCGCCCCGCGCCCCCCGGCACATCGACCGATTGGCCCGCGGGACCGCGCCGGCGCAGCCAGTCCGCGAGCCCGGCGGGCAGGCACGCGTCCGCCTCACGCCCCACCAACTCGCCCGGGGCGCGGCCGGCGAGCGCCGCGGCCTCGGCGTTCGCGAAGAGCACCCGCTCCCGGTGATCCAGGACGAACACCGCTTCGGCGGCCGCGTCGATGGCCCCGCGCAAGTACGCCGCCGCGCGTGCGGCGTCTCGCGCCTGCCGCCGGAGCAACTCGAACCCTAACGCCGCGGCCGTGCCCCCGAGGACGAGTCCCCCGGCGGCCCACTCCGCCGGCGGGAGCCGGCCCGCGTCGTCCGACGCGCACAACAGCCCGAGCAGGATCAGAACCGGGCATAGTTGGAGGGTGGCGCGCACGACCGACCGGTTCGCGGCCCCGAGCGGTGCCGCCGGGGGCGTGGTCCCGCGCTCGCCGCGCGCTCGCCGTTTGGTCATCTGAGGTCGTCAATGAGGCGTTAGGTGCGGGGGCGCGAGTTGCACCCCCACCTTTTGTTGAGGGTACGCGACCGTCCCGGTTCGCCTCAAGAGCCAAAAGAGGGACTGCCCGCAGGTGCCGCCAGGGTGACGTGTGGGAATCGGTCGGCGGTGCCGTGTTCTGTCCGTCGGTTCGCCGGGCGAGTGGCGCTTCGGGGGCTGACCGCCACATGCGCAGCGGCGGGGCCGGGCGCGCACCGTTTTAAGGTGCGCGCCCGGCCCCGCCGCTAGCGCGTGACTACTTCTTCGGCGCCGCTTCTTTGCGTGCCGGCAGTGCCAGGCGCAGCGTGTCGGCATCAACCGCCCAGGTGACGCTCGTTCCGTCCATGAGGACGTTGAGGAACTCGGGCAGCGTGAGGTGGTCGATCTCGATCGGCCCGACCGCCCACTTCAGTTGTGCGGCCACCTCGCCGCTCACCTGTACCTTCCAGCCGGCGGTGGCGGCCAGGGCGTTGAGCACCTCAAGGACCGGGCGCCGGGAGAGGGTTCCGCTCACCTGGAGCACCTTCGGCGCGCCGAGGGTGCGGTGCACCTCGAACGTGTCCCCGGCCGGGGGCGGCGGGGGCGGGGTCGCCGGCAGCCATTCGAGCCCGTTGGTCGGGCTGGCGGAGAGCAGGGGGCGGGCGCTCGCGTCCCGGGGCAGCGGTTTCGCCCCGGCCGCCTGTAGCGCGATCCGCGCTTGCAGGTGCTGGATGTCCTTGCGCACCGTCGTGCCGCGGAAGCCGGGGGCGCCGGACCGCAGCAGCGCGCGGTTCGTCAGCGCGCGGGCGATCACGTACGACCCGTCCTGCGTGGCGCACCGGGCCTGGCCGAGCAGCGCGACCACCGACGTGACCGTGTCCGGGTCCGCCTCGGCGCGCTGGTAGACCCCGACGGCCTCGCCCCAGCGGCCCTGCCCCTCGAGGCACAGGGCCTCGCGGAGCGTGAGCGCCGTCTCGCTCGGCTTGGGGTCCTTCTTCGCGGCCTTGAAGCACGCTTTCAGCGCGTCGTCGAACTGGTCGCTCCGGATCAGCTCGTCGACCTCCGCGGTCGGGGCTTTCGGCGCGGACGCGGCTTCGGCGTGCTCTGGGGGGGCGGCTTCGGGGGCCGGGCGGTGCGGGCCGCCGGCCGCAATGAGGCTGACCAGCCCGCCCCACCCGGCGCAAGCCAGCACCAGTACGAGCGGCATCATCCGGGAGCCGCCGCGCACGACGACCGGTTCCGCCGCCGGCCCGACCGGGAGGCCGGCGGCCCGGGCGGCGGCGTCGAGGGCGTCCTGCTCGGCCATCTGCCGCTCGGCCTCGGCCATCGCCGCGGCCCAGGCGTCTTGTGACGGGTCCGGCGCGGCGTGAGGTGCCGGCGCGGCCGCGGGCGCCGGGACGGGAGCCAGCGTGCCCACCGGCGGGGGCGTTACGGGCGGGTCCGAACCGCCCCACCGTGTGGCCGCCTCCGGGCTCTCCTCTTGGCCCGGCGGCGTCAGGGGCTTGGGCGTTGAGACCAGGTCGAACCAGCACCGGCCCGCCGGGCCCGAGAACACGAACCGCGTGGCTGCCGCGTCCGTGGGCATCATCATGGACACGTTGCTCCCGTGAACCGTCGTGGGGAGCGACATCCGGGCCTCGATCTTCTGTTTCGCCAGCCGGCCGACGACATCCCCGGCGATCACGTTCACGATCTCGCCGATCACGTCGCCCATGTCCGCGCTGTTGAACGGGATGTCGAACCCGGCGAACGTACGGGCGATCGCGACCGCGGCCTCCTCGGGGAACGCCAGCGCGAACGCCCACTGGATGTCGCCCACGAACGAGATGGTGCTCATGATGCCCGCCTGGTCGATGGCGTCATCAATCTGCGCGTCCGGGACGTGCGTGAGCCCGCACGAGCCGCCGAAGAAGGTGGCCGCGGCGCCCTCGACGGCCTCGCTCACGGCGGGCGGGAACGTGTTGGCTGTGGGTAGTGTTGCGACCATCGGTCTGTACTCGGTCGATGTCAGGAGCGGTGCGTCTAAGTGGCGCTTCGGTTCTGTGCGGCGAGCCGCGCTCGTTCGCCCGTGTCCCGTCGGCGCGTGCAGGTGTTAAGAGCATAAAATGCGAATCGCGGGTTAACAAATTGCTGCGGTTTGCGGCGCGGCCTCACAACCTCCGCTCGCACAACAAACTGGTGCCACGCGCCGGGGCTCCTCGCCCCCGGCGCGACAGTTTCCGTCTCAGGCGTAGGCGGGGCGTGAGATGAGATCGAACGCTCGTGCGCCGGCGCGAATTCGGCACTCGTGTACCGGGTTCCCGCCGAGCCAGAGAGAACAAAATTCTGCTGCGACCGGTGCGGCCGTGGAGGGCAGCACCGGTCGCGGTTGCGTGTGAAGGAGATTTTCATTGACCACGGCTACTAAATTCACACATTGACACGACCGCGGCGACACCGTGCTCGCCCGCCCGCCCGCTGGGAGTCCGCGCGATGAGCGTCTCGATCCGCTGCCCGAGCTGCCAACAGGAGCTCAAGATTCCCGGAACCGCGGTCGGCAAACGGTGCCGGTGCCCGCGTTGCAAGGAAACCTTCGTCGCACCCCGCGCGGCCCCCGGGCCGGACGAACGGCCCGAGGCCGAACCAGCCGCGAACGCCCCTCCCGGCGCCGCCGCGGAGCCGGCGGAAGAGCCGCGGGACCCGCGCCCGAAACGGGCCAAGAAGCCGTTCCCGGTGCGGCCGGCGTCGCAGGGCTTCCTGCGCCTCACGGTGCTGTTCGGCGGGCTGACCGCGGCGGTCGCGTGCGGTGTCGTTTTCTGGCTGTGGCAGCGCGAGCAGGCCGAGATCGCCGGCCCGGCGGCGATGCTTGCCGGGCTGATGCAGGGGGGCAACCAGCCGGACGTGGCCAGGAACCTCGCCCAGCTCGAGGCGCACCGGCGGGCGTACCCGTACATGTTGGTTGCGGCCGTCGCGGGTCTGGTCGGGGGGCTCCTCGGGCTGGCCCGGACCGGCCCCGCCGGCGGGCTGCTGATGCTCGCCGCGGTGATCCCGCCGGCCCTCCTTTGCCCGCCCACCCTGATCTTCACCTGCGGGCTGATTGTGGCGGGCGTCCTCGCCGTGATGATCGTGTCGTCGGCGTACGCCCGGCGCCGGGCCGAGCAGGCCGCTGCCGAACGGCGGCGCCCGCGGGTCAACGTGCTCGTGCTCCTGTGCTCGATCCTCGGGCTGCTGTTCTTCTGTGGGCACGCCGCGGTCATGGCGATCGCCCTGGCGGCCGCCGTGGACAGGCAAGAGGAAGCCGTTGCCAAACTCAAAAAGCCCGCCGGCCTCGCTCCAGGGGGCTTGAACCCCGGGGGCGGTAACGGGAACCCCGGCGGCGGCGACGCCAAGCCGCCAGAGGCGAAGGAGGTGCCCCTGGGCAACGCGCGCGAAGAGATCGCCGCCGCCGGCGCACGTACCAAGCTGGTAAAACTCGACCTCGGCCCGGCGGGCCTGGAGGCCACGCTCGACGCCCCCGAGGGGTGCCAGATCAAGGAGTCCTACGGCACGATCCAGGTGACGAAGGACGAGCGCTTCGGGCTCACCATTGACCTGGGCCGCGGGGGCCTGCGGCCCGCCCGCGACGCGCTCAACTTCGGCAGCGACACGATCGTGAACGACGCCGAACTGGTGTTCGCCAAGAATAAATGGGGCAGTGGTCACAACTTTACCGCCGTGAAGGTGCTCGGGCACCAGGACGTGACCGTCAAGAACTACTCCTGGGCGAACGGCAAATCGGTCGAGCACGGCCGGGCCGACTGCGTCCTGATGATCCGCTGCGCTCAGTCGCTGGTACTCAAGAGCCCGCCTCCGGCCGACCCGGCGGCGGCGCTGGCGCCGTACAAGGCTCCGCGCAGCGACGAGAAGGAGAAACCGGGCGAGTTGCGGTTAAACGACAAGGCCACTGACGCGACGCTCGCGCTCCTCTCGGCTCAACCGGAGACGGTGTCGCTCGACCTGAGCAACACAAAGGTAAGCGACGACGGCCTCGTCCACCTGTCGGTACTCACGAAGCTGGAGAAGCTCAACCTGGGCGGCCGGTCCCTCACCGACGCCGGGGCCGCGCACGTCGCCAAGCTGGGCACGCTCAAGGAACTCGACTTCGGGCGGAATTCGCTGACCGACGTGGGGGTGAAGGCGCTCGCGGCGCTGCCCGCGCTCGAGGTGCTCGACCTCAGCTCGAGCTGGTCCTCCGGCTTCAAAGGCTCGGCGCTCGCGCACCTGGCCGCCGCAAAGCACCTCAAGGTGCTCCGGCTCCGCGGGCAGGACATTGACGATGCGGCCCTGGCGAACCTGAAGGGCGCCACCACGTTGGTGGAACTGGACCTGGGATCGACGAAGGTGCTCGGGCCGGGGCTGGCCGACTTGCGCGCCCTGCCGAACCTGACGCGGCTGTCGCTGGCGGGCACCAAGATCAACGACTCGGGGCTGGGGAGCGTGGCCGGGCTGGTGCAACTTGAGGAGCTGGAGCTGCGGGACACGCAGTTGAGCGGCCAGGGCCTCAAGGCGCTGACCGGCATGACAAAGCTGCGGGTGCTGAAGCTCGACTCCACCAAGATCCCGGACGCGGGCGCCGCGCACCTCGCGGGGCTCACGAGCCTCGAAGAGCTGAACCTGAACGGCGTGCCCCTGACCGACGCGGGTGTCGCCCACCTCAAGGGGCTGAAGAACCTTCGGAAGCTGAACCTCGGCGGGACGGGCCTCACCGACGCCGGTTTGAAGCAGCTCGACGGGCTCGACGAACTCGACGAGCTGGTCCTGTGGGGCACGAAGGTGACCGACACGAACCGGCCGCGGAAGGTGAAGCCGCCGGTGGTCGGGAAACTCAAGCCGGCGGACCCGGCGGCGCTGGCGAAGCGGCTCGAGGCCCGGGTCGCGAACGGCGACGGCGACGGCCAGCTGATCGTGTCGCTGGTGTTCGACAAGGCGCGCCCGACGGACGCGGACCTCGCCGACCTGCGCGAGCTGAAAACCCTCAAGGTGCTGAACCTGGGTTACGGCAGCGAGGTGACCGACGCGGGGCTGTTCTACATCCGGAACCTGACCGCGCTGGAGGAACTGCACCTCGGGGGCACGCGGGTGCAGGGGGAGGGGCTGGTACACCTCGCGGGGTTGAAGAAGCTGCGCCGGCTCACGCTCCCCGGCACGTCCTTCACCGCGAAGGACCTCGCCCCGCTCGCCGCGCTGACGGAACTGGAAGAGTTCCAGTGCGACCTGAGCGGTGAAACCGAGCAGAAGCTCCAGACGCTTTCGGGGATGACGAAGTTGCGGACGCTGGCGCTGCCCGAGCGCGGCCTGACGGACACCGGGCTGGCGCACGTCGGCAAAATGACGGGGCTGGAAACGCTCACGGTCCCGAACTCCGGGGCGTGGCGCGCCGGCGACGCCGCGCTCGCCGCGCTCAAAGATCTGAAGAACCTCCGCGCGCTGTCCCTCCGCGGGGCCGCCGCGACCGGCCCCGGGTTCAAGCACATCGCCGGGCTGGCCAAGCTCGAATCGCTGTTCCTTGACGGCAGCGCGTTCGGGGACGAGGGCCTCGCGCAGGTCAAGTCCCTCGCCGGGCTGCGGACCCTGACGCTGGCGGGCACCAACGTCACCGACGCCGGGCTCGAGCACCTCGGCGGGCTCACCAACTTGGGCCACCTGAACGTGAGCGACACCCGCGTCACCGGGGCCGGGTTCGCGAAGCTCCCCCAGATGCCGAAGCTCGGCTCACTGGCCGCGGCCAACACGCCGTTCACCGACGATGGAATGAAGGCACTGGCCGCGTTCCCGAAGCTGCGCGTGCTCGAACTGGACCGCACCGACGTGACCGACACCGGTCTGGAGCACCTGAAGGGCTTGCCCGAGCTGAGCCGGCTGTCGCTGGCGCGCTCCCGGGTGCGCGGGACCGGGTTCGGTGCCGCGGGGGAGTTGCCCAAACTGGAATCCCTGGTCCTGACCGACAGCACCTTTTCCGATGCCGGGCTCGAGCACCTCGCGGGGATGAAGGCGCTCGTCGTGCTCGACCTCTCCGGCACCCCGGTTACGGGCGCCGGGTTCGCGAAGCTGAAGGGGCTGGAAGAGCTGAGCGAGCTGGTCCTGGCCGGTTCGCACCTCTCCGACGCCGGGCTGAAGGAAGTGGGCGAACTGGCCGCGTTGCGAGAACTGGTCCTGTCGCGCACGCGCATCACCGACGCCGGGCTCCCGGCGCTGAGCGGATTGACCAAGCTGAGCGGTTTGGTGCTCGACGGCACCGCGGTTACAGGTGCCGGGCTCAAGGACGTGAAGAAGCTCGACAAGGTCACGGTGATCAACCTGAGCCAGACGCGGGCCACCGGGGACGGCTTCGAGGCGCTCGTGAACTTCCCGAACCTGGAGTTCCTCCAACTCGACGGGACGTTCGTGACGGACGCGGGTGTGGCCCGTCTCAAAGGGCTCAAGAAGCTGGAGTCGCTCAACTTGGCCGGGACCCGGATCACCGACAAGGGGCTCGGCGCGCTGGCGGACGTGAAGTCACTGGGGAGTGTGTCCGCCTGGAACACGCAGGTGACCGCCGCCGGGGCCGCGAAGTTGCGCGAGGCGCTTCCGAACGCCCGCGTCCAGGTGGGTGAGTAGGCCCGTCGGGGTGAGCGGGCGGCTTGGATGGGCCACACCCTGCGCAGTGGGGGGGGCCCATCCAAGCCGCTAACACAACGCGAGAGAACGTATGACCCCTCTGAACGATTCGACGCTCGCGGAACTGGTTCGGTGCGCCCGGGCCGTTGCGGCGCGTGCCTACGCCCCGTACAGCCGGTTCCGGGTGGGGGCAGCGGTTCTCACCGGCGACGGGACCGTCTTTGACGGGTGTAACGTCGAGAACGCGTCCTACGGGCTCACGATCTGTGCCGAGCGAAACGCCCTGTTTCAGATGGTCGGGAGCGGGCGGACAGACGTTGCGGCGGTCGTGATCTACACCCCCACGCCTGAACCCACGGCCCCTTGCGGGGCGTGCCGGCAAGTGATTAACGAGTTCGGGCCGAACGCGCTCGTCGTGAGCGTGTGCGACGGCCCCGGCGTCATCACGCGGCGGCTGGCCGAACTGCTTCCCGGTGCATTCGGCCCGGAGAACCTCGGCTCGTAGTCACGCACGTTTACCTGATCACGTTGTTCAGCCCGTTCATGCCCGGTGCCGGCGCAGTGCTTTCGCACATGGAGCACACGGCACCCGATTTGCTTCCCGGTCAGTTCTCGACACGGGGAGAATCGCGCGCGCATGGAACGGTCATTATCGAGCAAACGACACGACCCCTCTCCTCAAGTACCGACTACTGAACCGTTTCGCGGCGATCTGCTCGGACCGGACCGCCTCGCGGATCTGGCCCGCTCGCTCGCCGCGTTACCGGCGCATGTGAACCCGGGTTCGCACGCGCTGCTGGCCCGGCTTCGCGACAACGCCGTAGTGCTCCGCGCCGCGCGGGACGCCGCGGCCGAGGCTGCCCGCGCCGAGCCGCTTATGCCGGATGCGGAGTGGCTGCTCGACAACTTCTTTGTGATCGAGGACGTGCTCCGCGAGGTGCGCACCGACCTCCCGCGCGGCTACGCCGACGAACTGCCCGTGGCCGCGGACGGGCCGCACCGCGGGTATCCACGGGTCTACGCGCTCGCGGTCGAACTGGTCACGCACACCGACAGCCACCTCGACGACGGCCAACTCCTCCGGTTCGTTCGCGCGTACCAGGAGGCCGCTCCGCTCACCACCGGCGAGTTGTGGGCGGTGCCGATCATGCTCCGGCTCGCCCTGATCGAGAACCTGCGCCGGCTCGCCGACCAGATGCTCCGCACCCGCACCGAGCGGGCGCGGGCGGTCGAATGGGTCGGTCGGACCGAGACCGGGGCCAACCGGCCACTCCCGGAAGGCAGCTCCGATGCGTTCCTGGTCGGCTGGCACCAGGCCGTGCGCGACCTCAGCGAAACGAACCCGGGAATCTCGGACGTGCCCGGCGACCTGAGCGAGGTGCTGCGCCGCGAGCACCGGCGGCAGGCGGCGAACCAGGTGTCGGTCGGGAACTGCGTCACCAGCCTGCGCCTGCTGAACGCGATCGACTGGGGGCAGTTCTTCGAGCACGCGAGTCTGGTCGAGGAGGTGCTCCGCGCCGAGCCGACGGGCGTGTACCGCCACCAGGACGCGGCCACCCGCGACCGCTACCGGCAGGCCGTGGAGCAACTCGCCAAGGCGGCCCGGCGCGACGAGGCGGACGTCGCGCGGCACGCGCTCGCCCGGGCCGCGCAGGGGGCCTCCCCGCGCGAGCGGCACCTCGGGTACTACCTCGTTGCGGAGGGACGCGGCGCGTTCGCCCGCACGCTGGGGTGCCGGTTCAAGTTCCGCGACCGGTGGCGCGCACTTCTGACGGACCGTCCGAATCTGACGTATTTCGGCGGGCTGACGCTGATAACGGTGTCGCTGGTCGCTCTCGCCATCGGACTCGCGGCCCTCGTTACGTCGTCGGTGTGGTTGCTCGTGCTGGTCGGGCTCGCGGTTCTGCTTCCCGCGAGCGAGGTCGCGGTTGCGGTGGTGAACGCGGCGGTGTGCCGGGTGCTCCCGCCGCGGGTACTGCCGAAGCTCGATTTCAATTCCGGCGTGCCGGCCGAGTGGCGCACCATCGTCGTTATCCCGGGGATGCTGACGAAACCGGAAAGCGCGGCGGCACTCTGCGAGCGGTTGGAGCTTCACTACCTGGCGAACCCGGACCCGCAGTTCCGCTTCGCACTGCTCACCGACTGGGCCGACGCCCCCACGGAAACGACTCCGAACGACGCCGCGCTGGTCAAAGTTGCGGCCGACGGGATTCGGAAGCTGAACGAGCGGCACGCCCGCGGGAAGCCCGATGTCTTCTACCTTTTTCACCGCAAGCGCCAGCTCAACGTGTCCGAAGGCGCGTGGATGGGGTGGGAGCGCAAGCGCGGGAAGCTCGACGAGTTCAACCGCCTGTTGAAGGGGGACACGAGCACCAGTTACACGGTTCAGACCGGCGACGCGGCCGTGATCGAGGCCCGGTTCGTACTTACGCTGGACGCGGACACGGTGCTGCCGCGCGACGCCGCCCGGCGGCTCGTCGCGACGCTGGCGCACCCGCTCAACCGGCCCGTGCTGTCCGCCGACGGGCGCCGGGTGGTCGCGGGGTACGGCATCCTTCAACCGCGCGTCAGTTTCCTCTACAAGACCGGCCTGCGCTCGCTGTTCGCCCGCATCTTCGCCGGCTCGGCGGGCATCGACCCGTACTCGAGTGCGTCGTCGGACGTGTACCAGGACCTGTTCGGGTGGGGCACGTTCACCGGTAAGGGGCTGTACGACCTGGACGCGTTCCACGCGACCGCCGGGCACGCGTTCCCGGAGAACAGCATTCTGAGCCACGACCTGATCGAGTCGAACTACGCCCGGTGCGGGCTGGTCACGGACGTGGAGGTGTTCGACGACTTCCCCGCGAAGTACCACGCCTACGCGAAGCGCGAGCACCGGTGGGTGCGCGGCGACTGGCAACTGCTCCCGTGGCTCGGGCTCACCGTTCCGACCGCCGACGGGCGCAAACCGAACGTGCTCACGCTGCTGGGCCGCTGGAAGGTGCTCGACAACCTCCGGCGCAGCTTGATGTCGGCCGCGTTGGTGGCGCTCCTCGCTTTGGGGTGGACCGCGCTTCCCGGGGCGGCGTGGGCGTGGTCGCTCGCGGTGCTCGCGGTGCTCGCGGTGCCGCTGCTGCTCCAACTCGTTCTCCAAGGGCTTGATTTCGTATCGAGCCGGACGCCGGGCGCGGTGCTCCGCGGCGCGCGACAGAACCTGCCCGCGACGTTCTGGCAACTGGTGCTGGCCGCTGTGTTCCTGCCGAACCAAGCGTCGCTCGCGCTCGACGCCGTGGGGCGGACGCTGCGGCGGCTGTTCGTCACCCGGCGGCAGATGCTCGAGTGGGAAACGGCGGCCGCGGCCGAGGCGCGTCTCGGGAGCGGGCTGCAACAGTTCGTTCGGTCGATGTGGCAGGCGTTGGCGCTCGCGGTGGGACTTGCCGCACTGGTCGCGTGGACGAGTCCGGGGGCGCTGTGGGCCGCGGGGCCGTGGCTGGTCGCGTGGGCGCTGTCGCCGGTGGTCGCGTGGCTGGTGAGCCGGCCGCTGAAGGACGCCGAGGCGCCGCTGGCGGCGGCGGATGAAGCGGAGTTGCGCCGCACCGCGCGCAAGACGTGGCGGTTCTTCGAGACGTTCGTCACCGCCGAGGACAACTGGCTCCCGCCCGACAACTACCAGGAGGACCCGCGCGGGGTAGTGGCCCACCGCACGTCCCCCACCAACAAGGGGCTCTTGCTCCTATCGACGCTGTCCGCACACGATCTCGGGTACGCAACGCTGACCGAACTCGTGACACGGGTGTCCAACACCTTCGACACGCTCGACCGGATGGAGCGGTTCCGCGGCCACTTCCTGAACTGGTACGAAACCACCACGCTCCGCCCGCTCCCGCCGGACTACGTGTCCACCGTGGACAGCGGGAACCTGCTCGGCTGTTTGCTGGCGGTGAAGAACGGGCTGTGGGCAAAGGCCGATGAGGTGGTCCCGTCGCCGGCGGCCCCGCGCGGGCTGCTCGACACGCTGAACCTGGCGGCTGAGAACCTGCCCGCCGGTGCGGCCGACGCGTTGCGCACGCACCTGGCGACGGCGCCCGCTTCCTTGCTCGCGTGGGCCGACTGGCTCGAAGGGGCCGACAAGCTCGCCCGCTCGCTCTCGAGCCTGCAAGGCGCGGGCGCGTGGGGGCCGGCACTGGTCGCGCAGATTCAGGCGCTCCGGGTGGAACTGGAGACGGTGTGCCCGTGGCTGCCGGCGCTCCGGGCACTTTCGCCCGGCGAACGGGGCGCGGCTCCACTCGGCGAACTCGACACCCCGAACAGCCCGCGGCACTGGGCGAAACGGCTCCCCGCTTTGCGGGCCGAACTGGAGTCCCGTTCCGTTGCGGGACCGCTGTTTGAATCTTTGGGGCAGTCACGCGCGGCCGATCTGATCGCGCGGCTGGAGGAGGCCGCGGCCCGGGCCGAGCGGTTCGCGGACGCGATGGACTTCGGGTTCCTGTACAACGATTCCCGGCACCTCTTCAGCATCGGTTACAACGTCCCGCTCGAGCGGCTCGATTCGGCGCACTACGACCTGCTCGCGTCGGAGGCCGCGCTCACGAGCTTCCTCGCGGTCGCGCGGGGCGTGGTGCCGCGGAAACACTGGTTCCAGCTCGGCCGCCTGGTCACGACCGCGGGCGGCGCCCCGGGGCTGATCTCGTGGGGCGGGACCATGTTCGAGTACCTGATGCCGCGGCTGCTCCTCGCGCCGCCGCGGGGAACGATGCTCGACGTGGCGCACCACGCGACCGTCGCGCGGCACATTGAGTACGGGGTGGAGACCGGCACCCCGTGGGGGGTGTCGGAGTCCGGGTTCGCGGTCGTCAGCGCGGAGGGCGACTATCAGTATCAGTCGTTCGGCGTGCCCGGGATGGGGCTCAAGCGCGGGCTGGGGAAGGACCTCGTCGTCGCGCCGTACGCAACCCTTCTGGCGACGATGGTCGATGCCACCGCCGCGATCGGCAACTTCACGATGCTCCGCGGGGCGGGTGGGGAAGGGGAGTACGGGTTTTACGAGGCGATCGACTTCACCCGCGATCGGCTCAAGAAGGGCGAGCGGTGGCGGGTGGTGAAGTCGTACATGGCGCACCACCAGGGGATGGGGCTGTGCGCGATCACCAACCGCCTGCTGGGCGACGTTCACTGCCGCCGGCTTCACGCCGAACCGGCGGTGCGGGCGGTCGAACTGCTGCTTCAGGAGCGGGTGCCGCTCGACGCCCCCGAGGTGCGCGCCCCGGACACCGAGACGGAGGGAGCAACCCCGGCCACGGCCGCGTCCGAGGTGAGCCGCCGGCTCACGACGGCCGCCACCCCGGCGCCGCGGTGCCAGTTGCTCTCGAACGGGCAGTACACGGTTCTCGTGACGAACGCCGGAGGCGGGTTCAGCTCCCGGCGCGGGCTGGCGGTGAACAAGTGGCGCACGGACCCGACCCGCGACCCGCACGGCTCGTTCGTGTACGTGCGCGACCCGGCGACGGGCGTGGAGTGGTCCGCGGGGCACCAGCCGCTGTGTACGCCGGCCGATTATTACGAGGTCATTTTCTCGGCGGATAAGGCCGAGCTGCGGCGCCGCGACGGGTTCATCGAAACGCAGACGGAAGTGGTCGTGGCGCCCGACCACGACGCCGAGGTGCGCCGGGTGACGCTCGTCAACCACGACGCCCGGCCCCGCGCGCTCGATGTCACCAGCCTTGTGGAGGTGGTGCTGAACGACCAGCGCGCGGACCTCGCGCACCCGGCGTTCGGGAAGCTGTTCCTTGAAACGGAATGGGTGCCGCAGTACGACGCCCTTGTGTGCCGCCGGCGCCCGCGAGCGCCGAGCCAGAAGCCGGTGTTCGCGGTTCACCTGGTGGCCGCCGACGAGCACGCGGGCCGCGCCACCGAGCACGAAACGGACCGCGCGAAGTTCCTCGGCCGGCGCCGCGGGCCGGGCGAGCCCGAGGCGCTGACGAAGCGGCTGTCGGGCACCGTGGGGTCGGTACTCGACCCGGTGTTCGCGCTCCGCAAAACCGTTCGCATCCCCGCGGGCGGGCGGGCGACGCTGGCGTTCGTCACCGCGGTGGCCGACACCCGCGAGGCGGCCCTGGCGCTGGCGGACCACTACCACGCGCTGCCCGCCGCCGACCGCGCGTTCGATCTCGCCTGGGCGCACAGCCGGGTCGAGCTGCGGCACCTCGGCATCACGGCCGCCGATTCGCACGTGTTCCAGCGGCTCGCCGGGCACGTCCTGTTCCCGCCCGCCGCGCTGCGTTCGGTCGCCGCGCTACGTGAGAACCGGTTCGGCCAGCCGGGCCTGTGGCGGTCGGGCATCTCGGGCGACGTGCCGATCGTCGCCGTGTGCGTGTCCGATGGGGACGGCATGCCCCTGGCGCGACAGGCGCTCAAGGCGCACGCGTTCTGGCGCGGGCGCGGGTTCGCGGTGGACCTGGTGCTGCTCGCCGACCGCCCTGCGAGCTACCGCGAGGAGCTGTACCAGGACCTCGCCGCGCTGGCCCGCGCCAGCGACAGCCGCGACGTGATCGACCGCCCGGGCGGGGTGTTCGTTCGCAAGGTCCAGCCCGGCAGCGAGGACCGCACGCTGATCCTGGCTGCCGCGCGGGTGGTGCTGTACGGCGACCGCGGCACGCTCGCGGACCAGATCGACGCCGTCGCCCGCGGCAGCAAGCTCCCGGCCGACCTCGTGCCAACTCGCGCCGGCGAACCGAACGTGACCGAGTGCAGCGCCGAAGAGGGGTTGCGCTTCTTCAACGGTACGGGCGGGTTCAGCCCCGACGGGCGCGAGTACGTCGTCATCGGCACGCCCCCGGCGCCGTGGATCAACGTGATCGCGAATCCGGTGGTGGGGTGCCTTGCGACCGACGCCGGCCCGGGAGCGACGTGGGCCGGTAACAGCCAGTCGAACCGCCTCACGCCGTGGGCGAACGACCCCGTCACCGATCCGCCGGTCGAGGTGGTCTACCTGCGCGACGAGGAAACCGGGCACTCCTGGAGCGCCACCGCGCGCCCGTGCGGCGGCCCGACCGAGACGCGCCACGGCCACGGGTACACGACCTACACCGCCGACCGCGACGGGCTCGGTACCGAGCTGACGCTGTTCGTGCCGGTCGCGGACCCGGTGAAGGTGTTGCGCCTCAAAGTCACCAACCGCGCCGGCCGCGCGCGCCGGCTGTCGGCCGCACTGTTCGCGGACTGGGTGCTCGGGACCAACCGCGAACACACCGCAACGCACGTCGTTACCGAGGTCGATCCGAACTCCGGCACCCTCCTGGCTCGGTGCGCTTTTAACGAGGATTTCGGTTCAGCGGTCGCGTTCGCGGACGTGAGCTTGCGGCCCCGCACGCTGACCGGCGACCGGACCGAGTTCCTGGGCCGGAACCGCTCGCCGGGGAGCCCCGCGGCGCTGCGGCGCGTCGGCCTGAGCGACCTCACCGGGCCGGCGCTCGACCCGTGCGCCGCCCTCCTGGGGCGGTTCGAGTTGGCCGCCGACGGCACGGCAGAAATCGTGTTCGTTATGGGCCAAGCAGGCGACGCGGCGACCGCGGCGAAGCTCGCGACCGAGTACCGCGATCCGGCGCGGGCGGAGCGGGCGCTGCGCGAGGTGGTTGCCGCGTGGGAGCGTCGGCTTTCAACGGTGCGGGTGCGCACGCCCGAACCCGGGCTCGACGTTCTGGTGAACGGGTGGCTGCCGTATCAAGTGTTGGCGTGCCGGTTCTGGGGGCGAACCGCGCTGTACCAGTCCGGCGGCGCGTACGGGTTCCGCGACCAACTTCAGGACGCGATGGCACTGCTGTACGCCGAACCCGTCCAGGCGCGGGAGCAGATCCTGCGGGCCGCCGCGCACCAGTTCCCGGAAGGCGACGTGTTGCACTGGTGGCACCCGCCGACCGGGCGCGGCGTCCGCACCCGCTTCTCCGACGACTTCCTGTGGCTTCCGTATGCCGTGGCACAGTACGTCGCGGTAACGAACGACACGACCGTGCTGACCGAAGAGGTGCCGTTCCTACGCGGCCCCGCGCTGAAGGCCGAGGAGCAAGAAGAGTACTTCCAGCCGACCGTGTCCGAGCAGGCCGCACCGATTTTCGAGCACTGCCTGCGGGCGCTGGCGCACGGCTGGAAGCTCGGCCCGCACGGGCTCCCACTGATGGGATGCGGCGACTGGAACGACGGCATGAACCTTGTCGGCGCCGGCGGCACGGGTGAGAGCGTGTGGGTGGCGTGGTTCCAGATCCTCGTGCGGAAGCAGTTTGCTGAACTGGCCGCAGGGCACGGCGACCCCGACACGTCGCGCCGCCTCGCGGCGGAGGCCGAGCAGCTTCGGGGCGCGGTGGAGAAGCACGCCTGGGACGGCGACTGGTACTTGCGGGCGTGGTTCGACGACGGCACCCCGCTCGGGGCACGCGCGAACGACGAGTGCCGCATCGACTCGCTCGGGCAGTCGTGGGCCGTGCTGTCCGGTGCCGGCGACCCGGATCGCGCCCGGCGCGGGGTGAACGCCGCGCTGGAGCATCTTGTAGACCGTGACGCGCGGCTGGTGAAGCTGTTCGCGCCGCCGTTCGACCGCGGTGCGCTCGAGCCCGGGTACATCAAGGGCTACGTCCCCGGCATCCGCGAGAACGGCGGGCAGTACACGCACGCGGCCATCTGGCTCGTTCAGGCGCTGGCCGGTCTCGGGCGCGGGACCGAAGCGGTTGCGCTGTGGAACATGCTGAACCCGCTCGCGCACACCACGACCCCCGAGAGCGTGGAGCGGTACAAAGTGGAGCCGTATGTGGTCGCGGCGGACGTGTACGGCGTTCCCCCACACGTCGGGCGCGGCGGGTGGACGTGGTACACCGGTTCTGCGGCGTGGCTCTACCGCGCCGCGCTAGAAACCATCCTCGGGTTCACCAAACGCGGCGACCGGCTCTCATTCAACCCCCGTGTTCCGTCGGAGTGGAGTGCGTTCGAGATCGAGTACCGACACGGCAGCTCGATGTACCGGTGCCGTATCGAGAATCCTGATAAGGCCGAATCCGGAGTTCGCGAGGTGTGGCTGGACGGCACGCAACTTCCCGAACTCGCGATTCTGCTGCGCGACGACGGCCGAGAGCACGCCGTTCGTGTTGTCCTGGGGGCAAAAAGTGCCAACTAACTAGGCACTTGTGAACAGTTGGAAGGATCGTGCGCTCCTTGACTTGTTTGGCGCGCCATCTGCTTTACGCAGGGCGACCTCTCCGGTCACCTTAGTGAGGAACGCTGTGAACAACGCCAAACCGACTTTCGACCGTCAATCCCAAGCCGAGGTCGCCCGCGCAGAAGAGGAAACGCTGATCCTTGACTACCGGGCCGAGCTGTCACCGTCGCAGATGGTCGAGCAGAAGTTGATGAGCCGGCTCAAGGCGTCGCCGCTGATGGTGAGTCAGATCCAGCGCCGGCTCAAACCCGGCCCGCGCTAGGGCCGGGGCTTCGTTCCCAGTTCGACACCTCTCCGAACGTTGCTCTGATCACCGCTTCCGCACGGGGCGGTGATTTTTCTCGCGCCTCCGGGGCCTGCCGCTCGGGGCACGCACATCGAGGATCGCAATGGCTGGCAAACCGAACCCTGCCGTCGCCCGGTTCAGTACCGAGGTCCGGGAGCTGTTCGAGACCGCCCGCAAGACGTGGCGGATGTTATCGAAGTCGCACCGGGCGGCGCTGCTCGGGGCGGTCGCGGTGATGGCGATCGGGGGCATTGCCGCCACGGCGCTGCCGCTCCTCTCGGGGCGGCTCGTCGACCGGGTGGCACAGGGCGTCACGGGCGACGAGCCGAAGGCCGCGGTGCTCGAAGCGGTCGCGCTCCTGCTGGGCGGGATCGCCATCCTCGTGTTCCTGCGGGAACTGCTCCAGGTGCTGCGGCGCTTTCTGGTGGAGAACACCTGCACCCGGATCGAGCGGCACACGAGCGTGAAGGTGATTTCGCACCTGATGCAGGCGGACCTGTCGGGCCTGACGCACGAAAAGGTTGGTGCCCTGCACGGTAAAATCTTCCGGTCGGTCGGCGGGTTCATGCGCCTCTTGCGGCTCTCGTTCCTGGATTTCTTTCCGGCGGTGGTGGTGGGCGTGTTCGCGATCGGCACGGCGATCTGGAAGCAGCCGTGGCTCGGGCTGGCGATGCTCGGCGTGATACCGGTTTCGATGAGCCTCACCGTGTGGCAACTGATGTCGCAGAAGCGGGTCCGCCTGAAGCTGCTGCGCGTCAACGAGGAGATGGACGGCACGGTGGTGGAACTGCTCGGGGGCCTGGATTACGTGCGGGTGGCGAACGCGCACGCGCACGAGCTGCGGCGGGTCGCGAAGGCCGCCGAGCAGAAGCGGTCCAAGGAGCTGAGGCACCACGTCGCGATGTCGTTCTTCGGCGCGGGCAAGGCGATGGTGGAAGGGCTGTTCCACGTCGGGGTGTTGGCGCTCGCCGCTTACCTGGCGATCAACAGGCACATCAGCTTCGGCGACATCCTCACGTTCTCGATGCTCTACCTGAGCGCGATGGCCCCGCTCAACGAGATCCACCGCGTGCTCGACGAGGGGCACGAGGCGAGCCTGCGCGTGCTCGACTTGCAGGAGCTGCTGTCGCTGCCGGTGGACGCCTCGTTCCGGACGCCGACGCACACCGAGCCGCGACTGAACGACACGGTCGCGGTGGTGCGGGTCGAGAACCTGCGCGTCGATTACACGCTCCCGGACGGCCGCCCGGCACCGGCGCTGCGCGGCATCGACCTCACCATCAGCCCGGGCGAGACGATCGGGGTTGCGGGCAAATCGGGGTGCGGGAAATCGACGTGGCTGAAGGTGCTGATGCGGCTCCTGCACCCGCGTGAGGGGCGCGTGTCACTGATGGGCGTCCCGCTCGAAGAGGTGTCGCGCGAGACCATCAGCCACCTGATCGGGTACGTCGGCCAGAACCCGTTCATCTTCAGCGGCACGATCGAGGAGAACATCACCTACGGGTGCCAGCGATGCCTGCCGGAGGACATCGTGCGGGCCGCGAAGATGGCCTGCATCCACGACGAGATCGCGGCGATGCCCGACGGGTACAAGTCGGCCGTGGCGGAGCGGGGCGCGAACCTCTCGGGCGGGCAGCGGCAGCGGATCGCGCTGGCCCGCGTGTTCCTCCAGAACCCGCCGATCCTCGTCCTCGACGAGGCGACCAGCGCCCTGGACACGATTTCCGAGCGCCGGGTCCAGCAGGCGATCGGCACCGCGACCCGCGACCGGACGGTGATTATGGTCGCGCACCGGCTCAGCACGTTCGCGGACGCCGACCGCATCTTCGTGTTCGACGACGGTCAACTCGTCGAAACCGGGGCCTACAACGAGCTGATCGCACGGGACGGCATGTTCGCCGAACTAGTCCGCGCGGCGCAATCCGGGAAGACGGAGATGCACTCACCGGTGCCCGCCGGGGCGTGATTCCGCCGCACCACCGACGGTTCATGCAG